>CAZESO010000316.1:0-2603 GCA_964515325.1 uncultured Roseburia sp.
CTACCTACCCTAAAAGGGCAAAGGGTCTTGTTAAAAATGGCAGGGCACGCTTCATTGATGAAAATACAATATGCCTTGCGTGTCCGCCAGATGATAGATTGGAGGACAATATTATGTCAGAGAATAAAGAAATTATAAATGAACCAGAAGAAATCGTAGTTGAAGCTAAGAATTATAACATTGATTATGTTTTGCAGCAGATTGAGAAAATAGCATCTCAAACAGATTATTTAAACGAAGCAATTACACAATTATCAAAGGTTACTTCTGGTGGACCTGGTGACATTGGAGCACAGGGAGTTAGTAATTCATTAGGTCAGATTATTATGTGTCGAGAGACGACTAATCAGAGATTGATTGCGTTTTATGAGAAGATGTATGATGATTTGAAAAATAATACTCCTGAGAACAGTACTAGATATAATTTGATTGTAGAAATGACAAATGTGTTAAAATCAAATGATTATGGTCCAATTGAAAGGGCAAATGCAAAAGATATTTTAATAGCTTATGCACAGTCACATAACATTTAATTAAAAGATAATCTGTCACAAGAGTGATGCTTGTGGCAGATTTTATATTATAAAGAAATATTTCATGTGATAAAAAGTGGCTTTAAAGGGGTAAAAAGCAAGAAAATGATAAAAATATACGCCTTAACTATATTAGAATTATTCAAATTTGGTAACTGGAATGGTATAATATGCTCAAGAGAGAGCAAATGTCATATTACGAAGGAGAAGGAGGAGATAAAAATGGCAGTATTGGCTAAAACAACTAATAAAATAACTGTGATTAAAGAAAAAGAATCTTCAAACTTTGTGCGTGAATTTAATGATAATAAAGTAACAAAGGAGTTTATGGATTCTTGCAAGAAGGCAGGTAGATTATTTGGACAGAAAAAATAAGGAACATAAATATATTATAAATTATATTGATTCTTTGTGTGAGAATGTGTTAGGTTTTAAAGCTATATTTTTACATGCGGTTCCAAATGCTGAGAATTTCTATAAAACCAATGGATTTAATCCAGTAGAAATAAATATGCAACCATTACAAAGTTTGGATTCTGAATATAAGCCAATGTATCTAACATTAAGAGAAGTTCACATGAATTATGATAAGTAAAAAGCTCTGGAATAACATTAATTAAGAGAATATTCCAGAGCTTTTATTGTTTTCGCCAATAGGCATAAAATTGGTGAGTCTACTATAATCGATAAGAGTTGTAAATAATTCTTAATATTTAATAATCCACTCGCAAAATAAGATATGGATTTATCGTGACTACTTATTATAATAGTCTATAGAAGCTTCTAAAATCTTATATAGATAAGGAGATGCAAGAAATGAATAATAAAATATTTTCAAATAATCTTAGAAAATTGCGATTGGATAAAAATTACACACAGGAGCAGGTTGCAGAAATGCTGGGAGTAAGCGCGCAGTCCATTTCTCGTTGGGAATGCGGGAACACATTGCCGGATGTTATGCTTTTGACTGATATTGCAAAAATATATGCGGTTACAGTTGATGACCTGTTTAAAGAAGACATTTTAGCATACAAAAACTATGCACAGAGAATGTTGGCAGTATTTGAAGCAACGGGGGATTCAAAGGATTTTATAAGGGCTGAAGAAGAATTTGAAAAACTGTTGGAATCTGATGATTATACAATGGACGATTTGAGAGCATATGGTTTGTTATATCAATATATGATGAAAAATTGTGGAAATCAGGCAATGAAGTATTTTGACAGGGTGATTAATTATGGTAAGGAAAAAGATGAAGAAATTTATTATAGAACCTGTCAGCAAAAGATTATGTTAATGGCTGATATGGGAAAGAGCGAAGAAAATATAGCGATTCAATCTGAGGCATTAAAAGGTGATATAGATAATCCTGAGCAGTGGAGGTTACTTATTTCAGCATATTTTCATGGTGAACAATACGATAATGCATATGAACAGGCTATGAAGGCAATCAAGAGATTTCCAGATGAAGCGTTAATATATGTAGATGCAGGGGATATATGTAGGAAACTTAAAAAATATGATGAAGCTTTAGGATACTGGTGTAAGGCGCTGGAATTGGATGATACTTACCTTGATGCTAAATATTCTATAGGCTTTTGTTATGAAGAGGTGGGTGAATATGAAAAGGCCTATGCTAATTGGAAAGAATTGGTGGATATTTTAGATAAGAGGGGATTGAAGGTTGAGATGGAATTTCCTTTGCAGTTAGCGAAGAATTGTAAGAATAAGTTAATTTTGTGAGTGCATAATTTATATCAAAAATTCTATAATATTATAGGTGCTCAAAAAAATACTTGATATTTTTTTATCTTAGTGTTAGAATGATTGCTAGTGATCAGGTTGCAGAAACTTGCGATGCCTGCGACCGGAAGGAGGACCTGCGGGACCTCCTTTTTTCAATATTATGACAGAGGAGAAATGTATGGCATTTAAAGCTACTAAACCATTTCTTACATATGAAGAGCAATTGGATAATTTGATAAAAAACAAATTTTTAATAATAAAAGATAGAAATTATGCTTTGAATAAGCTGAAACATATATGCTATTATTCTCTAATAGATGGTTA
>CAZESO010000317.1:0-2601 GCA_964515325.1 uncultured Roseburia sp.
GAGGTCTAAGTATGGCAGAAAATATAATTGCGTTTGTGATTTTTTTATTAGTATTTATTGTTATGATGATGTATCATGGTTATTTAAAGAAAAAGTATTATAAATAGCAGTGAATTGGACATATAGCAATATTTGGGAAATATAAAGAAGAAACTGAATTCAATGCAACTTAAAGGCGCGAAATTTAAAAAAAGATAAAATGTAATGATTAGAGGAAAAATGTATGGCAGATACTATATTTTTTGAATTAAAATTAAAACGTGGAAGAAATCCGTTGCCAGTTTTTGAAAAACTGGCAAAATCAGTGAAGAAAAAAGGTGCAACGAAGAATTGGACATATGTAATTGATGAAGGAAGAGAAATTTTCACTGTGAATTTTGGTGATGAAAAAAGTGAAGATTTTGTTCTTTATTTTGATAAGCAAAATGCCAAGTTTTCATGCAAAGTTGATTTTCCTTTAGATGGAGAGCTTTTTGAGGATGAAAAGAAAAGTGAATTTAAAGCATTGCTTAATATGATATATTCAGCTAGAACTTCATTTTCGTCAATGAAAATAAGTGATGACTATGGATTGGCTGAAGAGTTTATGGAAAGCAAGGAATTTAAAATAAAGCTTAGAGAGTTGAATGAAGAAGAATTAGATAGGGCAAAAAGATTGTTTGACTATGGAATGACAAGTTATACAGATTTTGCATTGAAACTGATGTATGATTATCTTGAAATTCCATATGCTGCAAAGTATGAAGATTATATAAATCAACAGGTACAATGTTCAAAATTTCAATTGAAAGATAATAATTTTCTTGCGCCATTTATAGAAACATTTCTCTATGAAACCTCAGAATATATGAATCGTGGAAGACTTTATTTGGATTTTGACTATTTTAGCGAATTAAATGGTTTGTGGTTTTCAGTACATGCTTTTGTAATGATTATGGAAGAGTTTATTTTAGGTGAAGATTATCCGTATCGAAATCATACTAATTGCTTTGGAGTTAAGCATGGTCAGGTGCGTAAATATTATAATAATAAATTTATTCAAATACTTGAAGCAGAAACGAATCTATTTGAGAAGTGTATTTTAGCCTATCGTTTTTTTGTATCAGTATATGATTTTTGTGGATTTAAGTATGTGGGAAGAGACAAATTATTGCAAGACTATAAGGAAAGTTTTGGAGCGCCTGATATTCCGCGGCATAGATTTAGAAGAAAGCTTGAAACTAAATCATTTGGGATACAAGTACATAGAAATGTTTGTGATGGTTTTAAAGTGTATGCAACAGTGGGACTTTCAAAATACGACAAGTATTTAAAAGATTGTGAAGTAATTATGGTTGCTGATGATGAATTGGAAGAGGCGTTAAATGTGTTGGGTTTAACGTTGGTAACTATTGCAGGAAAAGAAGAAAAAGTTGGAAATAGCTTTTTTGGAGGAATAGGCACAGTTGATTACTTTCAGAAGGGATTTGAAGAAAAGTATAATAAAACATCATTATATTTTATGAAATTGAATAAATTTGCAAAAGACTGTCCTTCAATAACAGATGAGTGTACAATTTACTTGGCAATATTTATTACAAGACAGGAATGTCAATTTTTGGAAAAAAATGGTTATGATAAGTTTGAAGAAGAATTGATAAATAAAAAAATTGATATTAGAAAGCTAGATAGGCAATCGATGTTTGCAATTGAGCACAATATTTAGAGTGTGACAGAATGTTATATCAAGATAAAGGAGGATGACTCTATGTTACCAACGATAGAAGAAGCAAAAAAAGAACTGGAAATTGCGGGACAATTAAATCCCGGCCCGTGGACAGCTCATTCAATAAATGTAGGAATTGCAGCAAGAAATATCGCACAGAAGGTATCAGGTATGGATGCGAATAAGGCGTATGTTGTCGGAATGCTTCATGACATTGGACGTAGAGTTGGAATTGTTAATATACCTAAACATGTATATGAAGGATACAAATATGCAATGGAAAAAGGCTGGGATGAAGTTGCTAAAGTATGTATGACACCTTCGTACCCACGTATGAAAGAAGAGTTTAATTACAATCCAGAGACAGAAGAAGAAAAGGTGATAAAAGAATATATTAGCAATTGTCAAGTAGATGATTATGACAAATTGATTCAAATATGTGATGCATTAGCAACAGATTATGGATTTGTGATTTTGGAAAAACGTTTCGTGGATGTAACACGTAGATACGGGATTATGGAAACATATATACAAGGCTGGGAAATTACATTTCAAAATAAAGAATATTTCGAAGAGAAAATGGGATGTTCTATTTATGATGTATTGCCTGATATTGAAAGAACAACTTTGTTGTGTCCACCACCATGGAAGCCAAATCAAAATAAATAGTTAAATTTAAAGGAAATTATAACATAAAATCGGTCGTGTTTATATGTTTATTAATAATAATTCAGGTAAGTTTGAATGGATATATTTTAAGGAAAATTGTAACATATATAACGAAAATCCAAATGGTATTATAGCGGATAATGTAGATGAGTTTTTACATAAATTTCAGAGAGTATAAGATGAGTGAATAAAAGTGTAGAATATCTATTGTAATCATTAAATTTTAT
>CAZESO010000318.1:0-2601 GCA_964515325.1 uncultured Roseburia sp.
TGTGAAAACTAAAGAACCGCCGTATACCGAACGGTACGTACGGTGGTGTGGGAGGGAGGTAGATAAAATAATTATCTACCTCCTACCCGATTTACACCACTAGGCTCACATTAAAACGAATAGAAAAACGATATGAAATACCTGATTGAAGATAGTTCATATCGTTTTTTATTAGGCACTTAAGATTTCCATAATGACATTTTCGCTCATACCATATTCTTCACATATGAGCTCCAAAGTTTTTTCGTCGCCAATACCTGCTTTTCTAAACATATTTGCAGCCTTTTTAATATCTTCGTTGGTTACGGTACTAGTAACCTGCTCGGTAACTTGTTGAGTAACTTGTTCGGTAACTTGTTGAGTAACCTGTTGAGTAACCTGTTGAGTAACCTGTTGAGTAACTTGTTCAGTAACTTGTTTGGTTACGCGTTCAGTAATTCGTTCTTCTAATCCTTCAGCTAAATTGCACATTTGGTTCACAGCCTCCTTTTCGTTATCTTCGAATATCAATCCAAATTCTTGCTCTAATATTTTTAGTTTGTCGTTGCTACATAATTTTTCTGAGAATATGATGTTTAACATTCTTGTTAATTCACAACCACCATCGGTAGCATAATCATTCAAGTATATAAATATTAATGTCATTTTATCATATTCGATTTTGTTATCCGGCATATAACCGATTAAATCTTTCTTTGATATTGCGTACTGAATAATACTATCAGTTACATTATCCGGTGTTTCTGTGCATATCCATATGGAATAAACTTTTTTAATATTGTCATATTTAGAGCTTTTAAACTCGACACCATACTGGGAGGATATCATCCTTGCGCCATAGTATATACCTCTGGTAACAAGAGAATATCCGGGATTGTACTTTTTCTGTGCCTCAATATTCATATATATTTTGACACTGCCCTGCGCTTTGGGCGTATATGTTACGAACTTAATGTCGTATGTGATTTCGCCTTCGCCAGGCTTACTGTCGACAGTATCACAGCCTACAATTTTTTCGCTTTCAGAAATATGTCCATGTAATGGAATGCTGCTTATCTCAGGTGTACCTTCAATACATTTCTCAATGGTACTCAAGGGGACAGCGCTAAATTCTTCTGTTGTTTCCTGTAAAATTCTGGATAATATTTGCCTACAACTGAGTATTTCCTTGCAATAATCATTGTATCTGGCCTTATCACCCGCATGAGTTATGGCATCTGCCATAAAATTTGCCATACAATTCCTCCTTTTGTAAGCAGGAGTGTATGTTAAGAAATCTCCTGCTGTTTGTAATATTGAATAATCAGCATAGATTTCTTGATAAAACTAAATAGAATTTAGAAAATAAAACAATATATAAAAGAAAAATTATGCTTGTCTGCATAATAGCATAGAATTTCATGTATCGCAAGAAAATATGAGGCTTTAGAAGGGACTTTTAGTTAGATGTTTAAACTATTGGACTGCTAGTCCAATGATTTATGATATTAATAATTTAATTACTTGTTTTATGATTTATTGGAAAATGAGTATTGGCAAGGATAGACAGAAGTGTTATTATTTTATGCATAAAAAAGTATTGGAGAATTTTATGAAAAGTAAGAAATATGCAAATATCGATATGATTCGAACTGGAAAGAAAATTAAAGCATATATATATGATGCAGGATATACCGTAAATGATATTCAAAGATATTTACAGCTAGCGTGTCCGCAACCGATATATCGTTGGTTCAAAGGTAGAATGTTGCCGTCATTGGAGCATTTGTTTATGTTGAGTAAATTATTGGGAGTTCATATGGAAGATTTGTTAGTGACTAAGCTGGATATTATAAGAGAATATGAACGGACGAAGGAATGCAGGCGTTTGTATGCGTATTGCAGAGTCCTTTTTTGTAATGGGAAAAATATATGCAGATTTTAAAATATATTAAAAGAATACTAGCAGTTATTCCAATGCTAGTAGTAATGATAATTATATACAGATTTTCAGCAGGAACTGGTGAAGAATCAGGTTCTTTAAGTCTGAGCATAGCTGAATGGGTGTCAAATACATTTTCAAATATAGGAATTAGCATAGAGCCAGAAACATTACATTTACCTATAAGAAAATTAGCGCATATGACAGAATATGCTATTCTCGCAATCACAGCAATGTGGGCTTTTTATGGTATTAAGAAAAGATATGTAATAGCGTTTGTGGTTTCGGTTTTCTATGCTATGACCGATGAATGTCACCAGTTTTTTGTGGATGGAAGGGCTGCCTCGGTTGTTGATGTGATGATTGATTCGGTAGGGGCATTTCTTGGATTGGTGGTATATAAAGTTATAGTAATGATAAGAGAAAAATATTAGCAAAAGACAAATTGCGGAAATATATCAATACAATCTGATATATTTCCGCAATTTTATATATTATTCCATAACAATTTCTACATTCTTTCCACAGAAGGCAACACCATATTTGAAGATGGTATTAATACCTTTTGAAACCATTTCAGTATTATATTTTCGCTCATTTATTTGTTGTAAAGCTTCGTTGGCAAGAGCTTGTAAATTATTAGAGCTTTTTGTGGCTTTCAATTCGATTAGAATGCCAGG
>CAZESO010000319.1:0-2596 GCA_964515325.1 uncultured Roseburia sp.
AATGGACAGATGATAAGTGGATTAAACAAAGAGAAAAGAAAATTGTGGGCAAGGAACCAATGTCAATTTATGAATTACATTTGGGTTCATGGAAAAAGCCTGTTCCTGAAGATGACAAGGAATGCGATCAGAGGGAATTATTCTATAATTATAGAGAATTAGCACCAATGATTGCGACATATGTGAAGGATATGGGATATACACATATTGAACTTATGCCTGTAATGGAGCATCCGTTTGATGGTTCTTGGGGATATCAGGTTACAGGATATTATGCGCCGACAGCAAGATATGGAACTCCAAATGATTTTATGTACTTTATGGATTATATGCATAATCAGGGTATAGGTGTAATTTTGGATTGGGTACCTGCGCATTTCCCAAGAGATTTATTTGGACTTGCACAGTTTGATGGTACATGTCTTTATGAGCACGCTGATCCTAGACAGGGTTCACATCCACATTGGGGCACATTGATTTACAATTATGGCAGACCGGAAGTAAGTAATTTCCTTATTGCCAATGCATTGTTCTGGGTTAAGAAGTATCATGCAGATGGTATTAGAATGGATGCAGTTGCTTCGATGTTGTATCTTGATTATGGCAAGAATGATGGAGAATGGGTTGCCAATATGTATGGCGGCAAGGAGAATCTTGATGCCATTGAGTTCTTGAAACATTTGAATTCACAGTTTAAGAAGCAGTGTAAGGGTGCTCTTATTATTGCCGAAGAGTCTACAGCTTGGCCTATGATTACAGGTGATGTGGAAAAGGACGGACTTGGCTTTGATTATAAGTGGAATATGGGTTGGATGAATGATTTCTTAAGTTATATGAAATGTGATCCATATTTTAGAAAGAATAATTACAATCAGCTGACATTCAGTATGTTCTATGCTTATAGTGAGAACTTTATTTTGGTGTTCTCTCATGACGAGGTGGTACATGGTAAAGGTTCAATGATTGGAAAAATGCCTGGTGCAGAAGAAGCAGATAGATTTGCTAATTTGCGACTTGCATATGGATATATGATGACACATCCTGGTAAGAAGCTTTTATTCATGGGACAGGAGTTTGCTGGATATAGAGAATGGAGCGAGGACAGACAGCTTGATTGGGATAGCTTAAATGCTCCTAAACATGCGCAGATTGCTGAGTGTGTGAAAGAACTGAATAAGCTTTACACATCTGAAAAGGCTTTATATGCTTTGGATAATGAAGTAGAAGGCTTTACATGGATTAATTGTATGTCATCAGAGGAAAGTATAGTTTCATTTATACGAGAAAGTGGAGATAAGAAGGATACATTGCTTGTGGTATGTAACTTTGATACAGTTGCATATACAAACAGAAAAGTAGGAGTGCCTTACGCTGGAAAGTACAAAGAGATTTTCAACAGTGACAGCGAAAAGTTTGGTGGAAGCGGTTTTGTAAATCCGAGAGTTAAGACATCGAAGGCAGAGGAGTGTGATGGAAAAGATGATTCTATTACATTTAATCTTCCGGGATTGTCCATAGCTGTATTTAAGTATATGGGACAGGCTGAACCAAAGAAACCTGCTAAATCAAAGCTTGCAGATGAATTGGAGAAGAAGATTAATAAGGCAAATAAAGAAATAGAAGATGAGCAAATGACAAAGATAAAGAATGTTGTCAGCAAAAAGAAGACAACTAAAGAAAGAGGAAAGAAATAATGGATTTAATGGAAAACATTTATGTTCAGATGTTTATTAATTTTGGTATCAATGTCCTTGTAGCACTTGTAATCTTTTTTGTAGGTAAGATAGTTATTAAATATGCAATGAAGCTTATTGATGCTATATTTACCCGTACAAGCATGGAAATCAGTGTTAAAAGATTTTTGGAATCGCTTATTAAAGCAGTGTTGTATTTAATACTTGTAATTATTGTTTGTGATAAGGTAGGTATTGCAACTACATCATTTATTGCAGTTTTGAGCACTGCCGGTGTGGCCGTTGGTCTTGCATTGCAGGGAAGTTTATCAAACTTTGCAGGTGGTATTTTAATTCTTTTATTAAAGCCATTTAAGGTTGGAGATTACATTATTGATAATGGCTCAGGTAAAGAAGGTGTTGTTGAAAGAATTGATTTATTCTATACAGTAGTTATAACAGGTGATAATAAGAGAGTATCTATTCCAAATGGCGGTTTATCCAATTCTGCAATTACAAATGTTACTGCATTTGACACTAGAAGAATAGATTTAGCCGTTGGCATTTCTTATTCGGCAGATATTAATCTTGCGAAGGATACAATGGCAGCTATAGCTAATGCAGATGAATGTGTACTTAAGGATAAAGAAATCTTTACATTTATACAATCACTTGATGCAAGCCAGGTAACAGTTGGTATGAGAGTATGGGTGAAAACATCTGATTATGCTACAACAGTATTCAGACTTAATGAAACTATTAAGAAAACATTTGATGCTAAGGGAATTGAAATACCATTTAATCAGTTGGATGTACATGTAAGTAATAATTAAAAGTGTTAAAGAAAGTAGCTTTTAGGTAGAAAGCTACTTTCTTAGTTTTGAAAGGAAAATGATAATGAAAAAAACAATATTAGTATGGAT
>CAZESO010000320.1:0-2594 GCA_964515325.1 uncultured Roseburia sp.
TTTGTATAAAAAAATATGTCGTATTTATGCGGCTCGTGGCGTTTCGCAAACGCCTATAATTTATTATAGAACAAAAGGAGTAATAAATATTATGGTACGAATGGAAATTGCCTGTTTTCTTGTAGTTGCGTTAATGTCTATGATGTATTTTTCGGTGAAAAGACAGAAGACGCAGTTGCATAAAGTTTTTTCAGCATATTTGATTACTGTTATGGTTCATCTCATATTTGATGGAGTTACGATTATAACTGTAAACAAATTAGATAGTATTCCGGGCTTTGTAAATGATATATGTCACAGAATTTTCATTGGAACGATGATTATGGTGTTTTATTTTGTGTACTTGTATGTTGCGTCAATGATAGAGGATGACATCAAAGAAAAGATACATATTTCAAGATTTAATACGCCGTTGCTTGTGGTATCGCTGATATTGAATTTTATTTTACCAATTGAGTACGTTGTGACTGATAAGGGTAACTATTCATATGGTCCGTTGGCATATATGTTGTATGTCAGTATTGTGATTTATATTATATTTATCTTTATTATTTTGAAGAGATATTGGAAAAGGCTGGATTCTAAAAAAAAGAAGGTAACTGCAATTGCGATGATTACGGAATTCCTTGTATTGGTTGTACAGGGAATATATCCACTTGCGCTAATTAGTGGAATGGGTATAATGCTTGTAACGATGTCATTTTATCTGCTTATGGAGAATCCTGACATTATGCTTGCAAAGCAGATTCAAAAAGAAAAGCAAAAAGCCGAAGAAGCTAATGCGGCAAAGTCGGTATTTCTTTCACGAATGTCCCATGAGATTCGTACACCAATGAATTCTGTTGTGGGTATGACTGAGATTTTACTTAGAACGGACCTTACAGAGGAACAGAAGGAATATTTGAATAATATAAAAACTTCAGGTAATGCACTTGTTTCAATTATAAATGATATTCTTGATATTTCAAAAATTGAAGCTGGCAAAATGGAACTTGTGGAAGATGTTTATGATATCCATAATGTATTAAATGATGTCGGAATGATTATTCAAAATCGTATTGGTGAAAAGCCGGTGAGGCTGATATTTGACATTGGTGACGGTTTGCCACAAGCAATGCTTGGTGATGCCCTTCGTATAAGACAAGTGCTTATTAATCTTCTTAACAATGCGGTTAAGTTTACTGATGAGGGGCATATAAGCCTTACAGTAAAATGTAACAATAAAACAGAAGAGGATATTTCATTGTTTTTTATGGTCTCTGACACAGGACAGGGAATGAAAGAAGAGGATTTAAATAAACTATTTAGTAATTTTACACAGGTTGATATAAAGAAAAATATTGGCAAGGAAGGAACAGGACTGGGGCTTGCCATTTCAAGTCAGCTTGTGGATATGATGGGTGGTAAATTAAAGGTTACCAGTAAATATGGTGAGGGTAGTCAATTTTTCTTTGAGATAAATCAAAAGATAATGGATGAAAATGCTCTGATAAGTGATGAGAATGAGGAGAGTTTTGAGTTTACGGCACCGGATGCCCACATACTTATTGTTGATGATAATGAGATAAATCGTAAGGTTGCATTGGGATTGCTTGCGCCGATTAATATGAAGATTGATACGGCAGAAAATGGTAAGATGGCAATTGAAATGCTGATTAAGAATAAATATCATATGGTTTTTATGGATCATATGATGCCCGTGATGGATGGTGTGGAAGCAACAAAGTATATTAGGAAAATGGAGGACACATATTATAAGGAAGTTCCAATTGTTGCATTGACTGCAAATGCTATGAAGGAGGCTGAAAAGATATTCGAGGATGCCGGGATAAATGATTTACTGTCAAAGCCTATTGATGTGAGGGAACTATACAAATTTGTATTAAAGTGGATACCTTCGGAACTTATAATAAGAGCTGAAGGCGGACAAAAAGATATCTTTAATAGTGATGCTGATGATATTAAGTCGGATATAAAAATGCCACAGTTAGAAGGAATAGATATTGATGAAGGATTGAAGAATTCCGGCTCATATGAATTGTATATAAATCTGTTGGGAGATTATTACAGGCTTATAGATATGAAGTCAGACAAGATTGAGCAATGTGTAAAAGAAAAGCTTGTAAGAGATTACACTATTGAGGTTCATGCATTGAAGAGTGCTTCAAGGATGATAGGAGCGATGGATTTGTCAGATAAGTTTATGTATCTTGAAAGGCTTGGAAATGAGAACAGAATTGAAGATATCATAAGCGAGACACCAAAGATTCTTGAGATGTACAGGGAGTATAAGGAGATTTTAAAAGATTACGGTGAGACAGATATAAAAACCAAAGAAGTAAGCAGGGAAGAGATATTAATGCATCTTCAAAAGCTCAAGGAAGCCATGGAGGAATTTGATTTAGATGTGGCTGACAAAGAGATGACAAAGCTTTTGGAATGCAGCTTGCCGGATAATTGTCAGGAGGATATGAAGAAACTTCGGGTATATGTTACAGATGTTGCGATGGAAGAGGTTGTGACAATAGCAGATAAAATGATGGTGAATTGAAAAAGTAAATTCCACTTTGTAAGGTTAAATTCCACTCTTTAAG
>CAZESO010000321.1:0-2565 GCA_964515325.1 uncultured Roseburia sp.
TTATTGCCCTCATAATCCTTAGCTGTCACAATATTTGCTTTCAAAATTTCCTGCAGCTTAGCTTCTACTGCAAGTGCCATTTCATTATCAGACACATCCACTGCATCTGTAGTGTCAAACCATGTAAGCGGTACATAGTTCACTGTAAGTACCGGCTTCGATCTTACTACCAATGTAGCCTCTGCCTCAATAGCCACACCTGTGAAATCCTTAACATGATATATTACTGTGTATTTGCCCGGTGTCTTAAATGCTGCATCTGCTGTTACTGCAACTCCACTAGCATTAATTACTTCGTATGTTATTGAACTTGTAATATCTGTTCCTGCTGTGCTTTTCGCTGTAACTCCTGTTAACAGATTAACAGCTGTACCCTGATTAGTAACAAAATTAGGATTTGTTACAGTTATCTTTAATGGCGAGTTAGGTACGTTAGAGCCTGTATATGAGAAGAATGCAACATTCATATCAACTCTTGCATTTATTCCCGGAACCTGACCTGTGCTCTTATACTGCCACATCTGATAACCACAATATAATTCAGGAAGTTCATCCCCCACCTTATAATATGTGTCATAATTCTGATATCTGTTTGGATATCCTGCTAACCATACCTTGTATTTCTGAGAAAGATATTCCCAATTAAATCTCTTCAAATCATATCGGTTTCCATATAACATACCTTTGTATCCGGCCTGCTCCATCATTGTCAAATATGTATCAGCAATGCTTGTCATTGTATCAACTGACAAATTAATATTAGTTCTCCATGGATCACTAGGATTATTGGCTGTTTCCCAGTCAAATACAACAGGATAGGTTATTTTATAATCTTTAAGCAGGCTTATAACTAATGATGCTTCCTCCTGAGCCTCTTGAACAGTAATTGCCTGCGAGAAGAAATAAACTCCAACCTGCACACCATTTGCTAATGCCCCCTGAATATTCTGTTCAAATTTGGAGTCTATTGCCAATCTGCCATATCCATAACCTCTATATCCGCATCTTATGATTGCAAAATCATATCCTGCTGCCTTAACCTGTGCCCAATCAATATCACCTTGCCAATCTGACACATCAATGCCATTTACTACACAAGCATATTCGTTTGATGCAACCGGAGGTGCTGTTATAGTATTGTTGGTAGTTGCTCCTGTAGTCTCTTCTTCCACCACTTCTTCTATAATTACAGCATTGTCACGTTCAACTTCCTGCGCATCTTCTCCAACCTCATCACTCATAGAAACATCCAACTCTTCTATAGGAATAATAGCAATGGTTGTTTCTTCTTCTGTAGTTTCTTCTTCTACTGTTGTAGGTTCTTCTGTGGTCGTTTCTGTCTCTGTTTCCGTTTCAGTTTCTTTCTCTGTGGTTTCTTCCACCTTATTTTGAACTACTGCAATCGTTGTAGGTTCTTCTTTTTTATCATTATTCTGTGAGTTTGTAATAATAATTGCTCCAATAGTTATATCCACAACTATTATAGCCAAAGCCGCAATACCAACTCTTTTGCCTAATTGTGTTTTAAAAAAATCTATTAAAATCTGCTTCAGTTGCTTCATTACATTATCTGTCCCCCATCTGAATTGTTATTTGCATTTGTCATATTTGCATAATTTGTAGTAGTACCTGATGTATATGATAAATTAGTATAATCTTTGGTATCATTATTCATTTTATTTTTGTAAATACTCTTAGTAACTGCCCAAATAACAATACATACAACCATAATAACAATATAAGTGATTCCTGTCTTCATAAATGGATCAAAAACACCACTTAAAAGCTTATCAACCACAACATCATAATTATCACCAATTGCTTCTTTAAGTTCTTCTACTTCTGCTCCGCTTACAGAATCTAAAAATGAAATAAACACATTTTTCACCGAACCAACTAACAATAAAAATGCTCCACTAATTCCTGTAATAACAGCAAACTTTGAAAACGCTCCAAATATTCCACTTCTATAAAGCAAGCATATTATCAGCATAAATACCAATGATATTGCCAGCCAGAAAATACATACCAAATTCAAACCTGTAGATAACATTCCTAACATATCATTTGCCGATTCAATAGTTTTAAAGCTTTCCCCTGCATAATATTCATCTAAAGTTTCTTTAAATGCCTCATTTAAATCTGCACTTATATTGTCCTTTTCGTTCTTTACAGGTTCAATAATCTGTGTATCAATCTCTGCTTTAATCTCATCTTTATACTCATCAAGATTATCAGCGTACTGAGTATAACTATTAAGCTCATCATAAAACTCATCACTTACTTCAATTGAATATGTATCAACAATACTCTGAACGTATTCATTTTCCCTTGCGTCAAAATCTTCTGATAAGTTTTCAATTTCTTCAAAAACTTCATCTACAATTACTTCACTTTGATCCTCTACACAAGCAATAATCTTATCTACAACACTATCAAAGCTTACATCATCTTTTTTCTCCAATAAACCATCCAATACGATATCTATTAATTCTTCTTTAATATCATTGTAATTGTCGTTTTCTGTAATCCAAGAAAATTCTTTATCCTTAAATTCTTTATCAA
>CAZESO010000322.1:0-2562 GCA_964515325.1 uncultured Roseburia sp.
GCGGAAGAAGAAAAGGGAAATGCATTGGTGAAAGAGACATTTCCGTTGTTAAAGGCATGTACAGACATTAATTTTATTGGAAGTATTGAAGCGAGAGATATTCCTAATGGAGAGGCAGATGTAATTGTAAGTGAAGCATTTGTTGGAAATGTTATTCTTAAATTATATGAAGGACTTGGTTCAACTCTTATTAAAGAGGTAAAGAATGGTCTTATGTCTACATTTAGATCTAAAATAGGTGCATTACTTATTAAGCCGGCATTAAAGAAGACATTGAAGAAGTTTAGTACAGATGATCATGGTGGAGCACCTTTACTTGGACTTAACGGACTTGTTGTTAAAACACATGGTAGTTCAAAAGCAAAAGAAGTTGCGAATTCAATAATTCAATGTATAATGTTTAAAGAACAGAGAATTAATGAAAAAATAAAAGAAAATTTAATCAATGAAAATTAATCTAATTGTTGAAAGGGAGAATTTGAAATGGAATTTGAAAAGTTACAGAATGTAATTGCAGAGGTATTAAATGTTGATCCTGAGGAAGTTACAATGGATTCAACTTTTACAGATGATTTAGGAGCAGATTCACTTGATATTTATCAGATTGTTATGGGTATTGAAGAGGAATTTGATATTGAAATACCAACTGAATCGGCAGAAACAATCGTAACAGTAGCAGATGCTGTTGAAGCAATTAAAGGTGTAATGAACAACTAATTCAGATAAAATTTATGTAGTTGATTTTAATCGGGTAGGAGGATTATGCCTCCTACTCGTTTGTGTTGAATGGAGTATTTATTTTGAGCGAAATTAAACAGTTAAGTAAACTTGAAAATCACATAGGCTATGAATTTAAGGATAAGGATAAATTGAAGCTTGCATTAATGCATAGCTCTTACAATGCTACAACCAAGAATGTTAATACCAATAATGAAAGATATGAGTTTTTGGGAGATGCAGTATTGGAATTAGCATCCAGCGAGTATCTTTTTGAAAATTATCCAAATAAACCGGAAGGCGAGCTTACAAGACTCAGAGCCAGTATTGTATGTGAACCTACATTGGCAGAATGTGCCAGAGCTATTAATTTAGGTGATTATTTGCTTTTAGGTAAAGGTGAGGATATGACAGGTGGAAGAAATAGAGATTCTATTATTTCTGATGCCATGGAAGCTTTGATAGGAGCAATTTATCTGGATGGAGGCTTTGACAGAGCACGTGAATTTGTGTTAAAATTTATTCTTAATGACATAGAGAATAAGCAATTGTTTTTTGATAGTAAGACAATTTTGCAGGAAATGATACAGGGACAAAAAGATGTTTCGTTAGAATATATTTTGGTTAACGAATATGGTCCTGATCATAATAAAACCTTTGAAGTTGAAGTAAAAACTAATGAAAAAGTTTTAGGACATGGAAAAGGAAGAACTAAAAAGAGAGCTGAACAACAGGCCGCATATGAGGCTATTATGTCTATTAAAGCAGGTAAATGTTAGCTTGTTAGGAGAAAAATATTAGTATGTATTTGAAAAGTATAGAAGTGCAGGGTTTTAAATCCTTCGCTAATAAGATTAAATTTGAATTTCATAATGGTATAACAGGTATTGTTGGACCGAATGGTAGTGGAAAAAGTAACGTAGCTGATGCTGTAAGATGGGTTCTTGGAGAACAGAGAATTAAGCAGCTTCGTGGTGGTAAGATGGAAGATGTTATCTTTGCAGGTACTCAAAATAGAAAGCCACTTGGTTTTGCATACGTTGCTATTACACTTGATAATACAGACAAGCAGCTTGCGGTAGATTTTGATGAAGTTACTGTGGCAAGAAGATTATACAGATCTGGTGAAAGTGAATATTTGATTAATGGTGCAATTTGTCGTCTTAAAGATGTTCATGAATTGTTCTATGATACAGGTATTGGTAAAGAAGGTTACTCTATTATCGGTCAGGGTCAGATTGATAAGATTCTTAGTGGTAAACCGGAAGAAAAGAGAGAACTTTTTGATGAAGCCGCAGGTATTGTTAAGTTCAAGAGAAGAAAGGTTGAAGCTATAAAGAAGCTTGAGAATCAAAAAGCTAATCTTACTCGTGTAACAGATATTTTAAGTGAACTTGAGAAACAGGTTGGTCCATTATCAAGACAATCTGAAACAGCAAAGCAGTACTTGAAATTAAAGGACGAACTTAAAACATATGATATTAACCTGTTTCTTTTGGAAATTGGCGATATCAGAAAGCAATTAGATGAAATTGACAATAAGTATGCAATAGCTCAAAATGATTTCAGCGAGAGCGAGGAAGCTCTTGAAGAGATTAAGAACAAATATGATGAGCTTGATAAATATATTGAAGAGCTTGATAATAATCTTGAAGAAAAGAAAAATAAATTAAATGAGATTATTTTAACAAAAGAAAAGCTTGAAGGTGAGATTAAGGTATTAAATGAGCAGATTAACTCGGATAATATCAATGATACACATTTTAAGAATAGTATTGATGACATAGTTGCAGAAATAGATGATAAGAATAATGAAAAACAAGAATATCTTAAAGAAAAAGAAGA
>CAZESO010000323.1:0-2536 GCA_964515325.1 uncultured Roseburia sp.
AAAAGAATAATTTTGGTAAAGCTGATAATGTAAAGGTTACAATTTACAGTGAAACAGGTGATTTTAAAATTTTTGCATAAAAGACAGTTGTTGAAGAGGTTACAGATCCTGTAATGGAAATCAACATTGAGGCAGCACATGAATTAAGCAAGAAATATAAGCTTGGAGATATTGTTAATGTAGAGGTTAAATCAAAGGAATTTGGCAGAATTGCAACAACAAATGCAAAAAATATCATTACACAGAAGATTAGAGAAGAAGAAAGAAATGTTTTATACGATAAGTATTTATCTAAGGAAAAAGATGTTGTTACAGGTATTGTACAGAGAATAAACAGTAGATCAATAAGTGTTAATTTAGGTAAAGCAGAAGCTGTATTGAATGAAACTGAACAGGTAAAGAGTGATAAACTTAAACCAAACGACAGAATTAAGGTTTATGTTGTAGAAGTTAAGAGCAGACCAAAGGGACCACAGATTATTGTATCTAGAACTCATCCTGAACTTGTTAAGAGATTGTTTGAGATGGAAGTTACTGAAATTCAGGACGGAGTCGTTGAAATTTTAGGTATTGCAAGAGAAGCAGGTTCAAGAAGTAAGATATGTGTTCGTTCAAAGAATAGAAAGGTTGACCCTGTTGGAGCTTGTGTTGGTGTTAATGGATCAAGAGTTGGTGCTATTGTAACAGAGCTTAGAGGTGAAAAAATAGATATTATCAACTGGAGTGATAATTCAGCACTCTTTATTGAAAATGCTTTAAGTCCTGCAAAGGTTGTATCAGTAGTAGCAAATGATGAAGAAAAAACAGCAAAGGTTGTAGTTCCTGATTATCAGCTTTCTCTTGCTATTGGTAAAGAAGGTCAGAATGCAAGACTTGCAGCAAGACTTACCGGTTATAAGATTGATATTAAGAGTGAGTCACAGGCAAGAGAAACTGGTGAACTTGATGTAGTGGAAGAAGAGGAAGCATAAGCGATATGGCTATTACAAAGAAAATTCCATTAAGAAAATGTACCGGTTGTAATGAGATGAAACCAAAGAAGGAATTGGTGAGAGTTATTAGAACACCGGAAGAGGAAATATTAATAGATTTGACAGGCAAGAAAAATGGAAGAGGCGCATATATATGTCATTCAGAAGAATGTCTTGCAAAAGCAATTAAGACAAAAGCGATAGAAAGATCGTTATCTTGCAAAATATCAGAAGATGTGTATGAACGCCTTAAAGAGGAGATTTTACAGTGAAATCAAATGATAAAGTAATGCAGATGATGTCAATGGCAGCAAAGGCGGGAAAGATTACCAGTGGTGAATTCTCGGTAGAAAAAGCTGTTAAAGAAGGAAAAGCACATATTGTAATAATATCAGAGGAAGCATCTAAAAATACTGTTAAAAAGTTTTCAAATATGTGTTTTTATTACAAAGTACCAATGTATATTTATGGTACAAAAGAAAGTCTTGGACATAATATTGGTAGAGAAGCGAGAGCTTCTGTTGCAATATTAGATGAAGGCTTTGCAAATTCCATTGTAAAAAATTTGCCCGTTTCAGTTACGCAGGTTAAATAGTCTATGGAGGTAATTAGATGTCAAAAATTAGAGTATATGAATTAGCAAAACAGTTACAAAAAGAAAATTCGGATATATTAGCAGCACTTAATGAATTAGGAGTGGCAGTAAAAAGCCATATGAGTTCTATTGAAGAAAATGAAGTAGAGAAAGTAAAGGCTTTCTTTGAACCTGCTAAGAAAGTTGAAGAAAAGAAACCGGAAGTAAAGCAGGAAGAAAAGAAACCAGAAAAGAAGCAGGAAAAGAAGCCGGAAAATAAACATAAAAATAACGAAAATAAAAATAATAACAATAAAAATAACAACCAGAATAATCAGAATAACAATCAGAAAAAAGACAATAACAAGAAAAATATAACACAGGTGTTTAATCCACAGAATAGTCAGCAGTGGAAAGGAAACAAAAATAATAAGAACAATAATAACAATAATAACAATAACAAAAATAATAACAATAATAATGGCGGAAAGAATGGCAAAAAGCCACAACCAGCACCACAGCAGCCTAAGGTTGTAGAAGAAGAGGAAATCAAAGTAATCAAGATTGGTGATTATATAACAATTAAAGAGCTTGCTGATAAAATGAAGATTCAGTCATCTGCTCTTATTAAGAAGTTATTTATGCAGGGCAAAATGTATACCTTGAATGATGAAATTGATTATGAAACAGCAGAGGAAATCGCTCTTGAATACGATATCATTGTTGAAGAGGAAGAGAAGATTGATCCGATTGAAGAACTCTTGAGAGAAGAGGAAGAAAATGAAGATGATATGGTTAAGAGAGCTCCTGTAGTTTGTGTTATGGGACACGTTGACCATGGTAAAACTTCATTGCTTGATGCTATCAGACAGTCAAATGTAACAACAGGTGAAGCTGGTGGTATTACACAGCATATTGGTGCATATATGGTTGAATGTAATGGCGAACCTATTACATTTCTTGATACACCTGGACATGAAGCATTTACAGC
>CAZESO010000324.1:0-2534 GCA_964515325.1 uncultured Roseburia sp.
TCTCGAAAACAAGGATAGCGAAAATGTACCTATGTTCTGCGCTCAGTTATATGACCTTGCAGTTATGAGCCATGAACAATTAAGTCCTGAAGCTATGACAGCTTTCGTTGAAAGAAGTAATAAGATAATGATGTTACTTGCAAAATAATCAACTTAAATCATAAAAAGTGCTGGTGCAGTTTTAACTACACCAGCGTTTTTTATTCTACAATCTTCCCCTTAACAATATTTATAACTTCATCAGCATATTCTTTCACAATCTCATTGTGAGACACCACAATTACCGTCTTGCCACTGTCTGTCAATTCCTTTAAAGTCTTGAAAATAATAATTTCGTTTTCTTCATCAAGATTTCCTGTTGGCTCATCTGCCAAAATTATATCTGGATCATTTGCCAATGCTCTGGCTATTGCTACTCTTTGCTGTTCTCCACCTGACATCTGCGACTTTAAATGATCCATTCTCTCCTCAAGTCCAAATCGCTTTAATAACCCTTCAGCTATCTCTTTTCTCTTTGAAGGTTCGATATCATCATTAACCTTCATTGGTACCATAACATTTTCTACTGCGCTAAGATATGGATTAAGGTAGAAATTCTGAAATACATAACCTATATGCTTTGCTCTAAGATTACAAAGTTCCTTCTCACCATAACCTTCCAAATTATTGCCAAGAATCTCAACTGTTCCAGCACTTGGCTTTTCTAATGTTCCGATAATATTGAGTAATGTGGACTTTCCCGAACCAGAAGGTCCCATTATTCCATACATCTTACCTTTTCCAAACACAATATTTGCATCCTTCAGTACTTCTCCTGTGTTCTTGTAACTTTTTGTAATTCCACATAATTTTAAAACTGTCATTTTATACTACTCCTTTTCCTAACATATATCTAATTCCTTTTTTCACGCTTATCTTGATAAAAAACAATGTATGTACTGCGGTTACTAATATCATAAATCCTGCACACATAACATATGCAGATAAATCAAGCCATACACTATTATTCATTATCTTCAATAATGTTGCTATCATTTCTGTTTTGGATATCCCACTCCATATTCCAATTGAAAATACTACCGACACAGGAAATGCAACTAGCATATCCGAAATCGGTTCAAGCATACATATCTCAAATACCTTACGCTTATCATAACCTGATATAATATATATGGCCATTTGTGTCAGCATATTTTTTAACTGCATCTTTCTAATCAACACGATTGTAACTACTGAAAATGACACAATAACTAATAACACGACCAATATTGTATTTATTATCATCTCAGAACGATTCATAATAAATGGATCATTTGTCACTTCTCTTTTTGCCGCCTCAGCAAACCAATCACTATTTCCTGCTGTTACTATTTTCAATAACATATTCACAGACAATTCCACAAATATAAAATTTAATATCCAAAAAACAATACTTAGAATGCTGACTACTTTTTCCTGTTTTCTTTTATTTTTTATGTAACTATCCAAACCATTCACCACCATTAATTCCTATTTTATAAATGCTCTTATAGTGTCTTCATCACTGTCTAACACATTTATACATTCTCCTGTTGCATTGTATAATTCTACTCTTAATACACCTGCCTGTGGATAACCATCCATAACATAGTTTTTCTTCTCTATAAGTAAATATGTCTCTGTATCTTTTATATAAAACTTGTATATAGCTGTTTGTAAACCAAACTGACTATTACCATTACTTTCAATACTTCCCTCTTCTGGAACACTGTGCTCAAATGCGAACAATCGACCTAAATCAATTTCTTCCTGCACACATATATCAACCACTTCATCCACTGAAATCTGTGTTACATATTGGTCAATTATTTCTTCTATAAACACATCTATATCACTTCCATATAATAACTGTGTCTCACTTCCAAATACTTCCCATAAATCTTTATGATATCTTAATGAATCAGCCGCAAAACCTTTTTTCTCAACTGCTTTTACCGTAGTTCTATAATATTCCTCATCAGCAGTTTCTTGTCCAAATATTCTAAGTGCAAAAAACTGTTCTGTAGGATACAGTATTATATCCCATTTTTCGTTATCTTCAACAAAATCATATGCATCTTCGGTCATCTCTCTTAAATCAATTTCGTTTATCTTGTTTACAACCTTTGTTATAGCTTCCTTATCAGTTAAATAATATCTTAAAATGCCTTCTCCATCCTTGTCCACACCTACTACAACACCATCTATGTAACCATCTGAAATCTCACACTTTTCTAATGCCTTTTTAACACTTACAGACTTCCCGCTTTCGTAGCTTTCCATTGTAAAATTTGTACGTCTTTCTTCTATTTTCTTTTGCTCAGCATCACTCAACATTTTTATTCTTACAACAGCCACTACTGCTACTATACATACGATTGCAAAAAAAACTTTTAAATTAAATATTTTATCCATTATCTTTTTTAAACTATTCATAATTTTCTCCTCCTAATCACCTGCTCCAAGTGTTTGTGCAAGCTTTATGTTTTTTATAAATAATCTCGCCAATACAACTC
>CAZESO010000325.1:0-2483 GCA_964515325.1 uncultured Roseburia sp.
TACTTTCACTTTGAATTACACATTTAGGTTTTACTATAAGTACAAATTCCTTTGAAATACTCTTCCCATCCATTGTTAATGTAGCAACACATGTTACACTTGTCGGCTCCTCTATATCTCTATTTACCACTCCATCATTACTTATTATATCTTCATTTGATATTTCCCATGTGATATTCGAACCATTTTCTCCTTTTTCACAAAATACCACATCTCCATTTATATCATCATATTTATCGCCTACACCAACTTCTATATACAAATTTTCATAATCTTCCATTAATAGTACTTCTTCATCCACATAATCATCTTCTCCATTTATGACTTCTGTTTTAACTTCCTTTAATAGAACATTTGTTATTTCTGCATCGATATTACCAATATTTGCTAAAATCTGTATGTATGCCATTCCATCAGCATTAATATTCTGACTATATGAAGGATTTTTCACAATATAATGATTATCTACATGTTCAATGATAACTCCGCCTGTAATACTTGTTATCTCATTCTCATAATCGAACTCTAATATCCAATCTTCTATAGTGTCATCTCCTTGATTGTTAATACAAATTTCTGCAATTAAGCCACTTTTCCAGGAGTTACTAACACAATAAGTTGTTTCATATACAGAATTATCTACATCCAATTGAGAACAAATCATTTCGACCTCTGATGGATTTTCATTATTTTCTGTATATAATGTGTAACCAAATGAAATAGACTCACCTATATTTATGTCTTGATTCCAAGTAGCATTTTTTATTGTATATTCGTTATCTGTATTTTCATATACTATAGCATTCCATATATTTTCTATTTGACCATTTATATCATATTTTATAGCCCAATTATCAATTACTTTATCACCAGTATTTGTTATGGTAACCATTACATTAATATGATTATCCCATTCTCCAGTTACCTCATATTTAAAAATATAATCTCCTTTGTCTATTGTTACTAACGATTCATTTGCAAATGCAACAATTCCTACATCAATCGTTGACATTAATATTGTAATCATTAACACAATCGAAGTTAGCTTTTGTAGTTTCATAATTAATTTTGTTTTCATAATCTTTCTCCATATCAACTTATTTTTTGCTCTTTTATTCTTATAATTTTAAATAAAAAAGCAGACCATACTTCTTTAAACAGTACAATCTGCAACTCAACCATCATATTATTAGCAATTTTATTTTTAACCCTTATCTCTTACCATAACTTAGACTTGTAGCTTTGCGTCCCCAAAGTTTCCTATAGGTTTGCCCTCGTTCATATAATAGCATTTTTTGTAAACTATTGTCAATATAGCTTTTACAACAAAAAAGAAGACTACCTGAGGGGGGAAAATGGTAGTCTCCTTTTTTAATGAGAAAAAACATAAAATTATTTATTATGAATAACGATCATAATAATGAACAACGGTAATATAGAAAAGACCCTGAATAAAATACAGGGTCCTAATATCAAAATCACTCTTTTGGTAACCGGCTGTCATAGTAAAAACTTAAGACCCTTGGCTTTGCGTCCTCACCTTTCGATGAGTTTGCCTTTAACAATTATCTTATTCACTTTTAAAACCATCTTCATTATATTTCACATTGGTAAAAAAGTCAAACCTTTAATTATAAAATTTTTCTAAACTTTACCAAATATTTCCTGTGGTACATAAGCCTTAATGGCGATTCCTTCTGCTACATACTCTTCACTTAACAGCTGACCATATTTTCTAATAAGCTGAATCTTGCCGGCATCATTGTATCCAATAATCTTTTCTACATATATATTCTGCTTATTTATTACATCCTCAATGGCATTCTCAAGTTCATCAAGACCTTTTCTTTCACGAACCGAACCATAAATAACATAATCAGCTTTTTCATCTTTAAGAAGAGATTTATCACCTTCAAACTTATCCATCTTATTGAATAAAGTTATAATTGGTTTATCTACTGCGCCTAAATCCTTCAAAGTCTTATAAACAATTTCCATATGAGAATCAAGGTGTGGATTAGATGAATCCGCTACATGCAAGATAACATCTGCATACTTTGCTTCCTCCAATGTTGATCTAAAGGCATCAATAAGATTGTGCGGAAGCTTTCTAATAAATCCAACAGTATCAGTAAACAAAACCTCCTGACCACTTTGAAGCTTGTAGCTTCTGGTTACAGGATCAAGCGTTGCAAATAATTTATCCTCCGATAATACATTTGCATCCGTCAAAGTGTTTAAAAGTGTGGACTTACCTGCATTTGTATATCCAACAATCGCCACAGTAAATATAGGATTTTTACTTCTTTGAGTTCTTGCAAAATCTCGCTGACTTTCCATTTCGTTAACTTCTCTACGAAGAGCCGCGATTCTGTCATTAATAAGTCGTCTATCAATCTCAAGCTTCTTTTCACCAGGACCTCTTGTACCGATACCACCACCAAGTCTTGATAATGAACTTCTAAGTCCTACAAGTCTTGAAG
>CAZESO010000326.1:0-2431 GCA_964515325.1 uncultured Roseburia sp.
GTTAATGAAGAGATGGTGAACCTTATGGGTTCAGAAACTACTGAGATTTCACTAAGACCATCAAATGAGATAACAGTCATTATGATGATGGGTCTTCAGGGTGCAGGTAAGACTACTACAACAGCAAAGCTTGCGGCAAAGTTTAAATCTAAAGGTCGTAAGCCACTCCTTGTTGGATGTGATATTTACAGACCGGCAGCTATTGAACAGTTGAAGATTAATGGTGAAAAGGTTGATGTTCCGGTATTTGAAATGGGTACTAAGCATGAACCGGTAAACATTGCAAAGGCAGCTATTGAGCATGCAAAAAGCAATGGCATGAATGTGGTTATCCTTGATACAGCAGGTCGACTTCATGTTGATGAGGACATGATGAATGAGCTTGCTAAAATCAGAGAAAACATAGATATCCATCAGACAATACTTGTTGTTGACTCAATGACAGGTCAGGATGCAGTAAATGTTGCATCAAACTTCGAAGAGAAGATAGGTATTGATGGTGTTATCCTCACAAAGCTTGATGGTGATACAAGAGGTGGTGCGGCACTTTCTATTAAGAGTGTTACAGGTAAGCCTATATTGTACATCTCGACAGGCGAAAAGCTTACAGATATTGAACAGTTCTATCCTGATAGAATGGCATCAAGAATCTTAGGCATGGGTGATGTTTTAACACTTATTGAAAAGGCTGAGGCTGCAGTTGATGTAGAGAAAGCCAAAGAGATGGAAAAGAAACTTAAGAAAGCAGAATTTGGCTTTGATGATTATCTTGAGTATATGGCTCAGATAAAGAACATGGGTGGTATCGGTGATATCTTAAATATGATGCCGGGCATGGGAGCACAGTTAAAGGATGCACAGTTGCCGGATGAGAAATCATTGGCAAGAATTGAAGGTATCATTTATTCAATGACACCAAAGGAAAGAAGTAATCCTAACATACTTAACCCTTCAAGAAAGCTAAGAATTGCAAAGGGTGCAGGAGTTGACATTGCTGAGGTTAACAGACTTGTTAAGCAGTTTGAGCAGGCAAGAAAGATGATGAAGCAGTTCTCCGGTATGATGGGAGGCAAACGCGGTGGTAGAATGGGACGATTTAAGTTTCCGTTTTAGCATAAAACTGAATAATACGGTTCAAACAAAATAATTTTATTTAATGGAGGAATGAAACAATGGCAGTAAAGATGAGATTAAGAAGAATGGGTCAGAAGAAAGCACCTTTCTATAGAATAGTAGTTGCAGATTCAAGATCACCAAGAGATGGTAGATTTATCGAAGAAATCGGTACTTATGATCCAACTGTAGAACCAAGCGCTGTAACAGTTAATGAAGAATTAGCAAAGAAGTGGTTAAACAACGGAGCACAGCCAACAGAAACTGTAGCTAAGTTATTAAAGCAGGCTGGTATCGAAAAATAATAAACGATATTCTACCAATGCGGAAAAGAGGCAACAATGAGAGAATTAGTAGAAGTAATTGCAAAAGCTTTAGTAGATTCTCCAGAAGAAGTTGTTGTAACTGAAAGAGAAGATGGCAATGCTCTTATAATTGAACTTAGGGTTTCGAAAAATGACATGGGTAAGGTTATCGGTAAGCAGGGTCGCATAGCAAAGGCTATTCGTTCAGTAGTTAAGGCTGCTTCTTCTAAGGAAGAAAGAAAAGTTATTGTAGATATTTTACAGTAATATTATAAGTGAGCTGGGTTTCCTGGCTCACTTTTATTCAAATTTAAAGAAAAATGGAGGCCAAATGGAAGATTTTTTTAGAGTTGGAGTTATTACAAATACTCACGGATTAAAAGGTGAAGTTAAAGTGTTTCCTACAACTGATGATGCAGGAAGATACAAGAAGTTAAAAGAGGTTATTATAAATCCTGATAAAGAAAATATAAAGTTAAAAATTAAGTCTACAAGATTTTTTAAGAATCTTGTAATTGTAAAATTTGATGGTATTGACGATATCAATGATGTAGAAAAGTATAAAGGTAAAGATTTGTATGTATCAAGAGAAAATGCGGTACCTCTTGAAGAAAATGAATATTATATCGCAGATTTAATTGATATGGATGTTTATGATGAAAATGATGAAAAGATTGGTGTATTGTTTGATGTAATGCAGACAGGAGCCAATGATGTTTATGTGATAAATATGGATGATGGCAGAGAATTATTATTACCTGTTATCGAAGAAACAGTTTTGGATGTGGATTTAGAGAACAATAAAATCAAGATTCACATTTTAGACGGATTATTATAAGAAGGTTATTATGAATTTTTATATTATGACATTATTTCCTGAAATGGTTGAAAACGGACTAAAGGAAAGTATTATTGGACGAACTGTGTCTAATGGACAGCTTAGTATAAATGCTGTAAATATCAGAGATTATTCAAATGATAAGCATGGACATGTGGATGATTATCCGTATGGC
>CAZESO010000327.1:0-2411 GCA_964515325.1 uncultured Roseburia sp.
GGAGTGAGAATAAGTATAATATAAAATATTCGGTTAGTGAAATGTAAAGGAGATTAAAATATGAAACTCGGAATCGTTGGACTTCCTAATGTAGGAAAAAGTACATTATTCAATTCACTTACAAAAGCAGGTGCTGAATCTGCAAACTATCCATTCTGTACAATTGACCCTAATGTAGGTGTTGTACCTGTTAAGGATGAAAGACTTGATAAGCTTGCAGCTATGTATGATTCGGACAAGATTACACCGGCAGTAATTGAATTTGTTGATATAGCAGGTCTTGTAAAGGGTGCATCAAAGGGCGAAGGACTTGGTAACCAGTTCTTGGCAAATATCAGAGAAGTAGATGCCATTGTACATGTTGTAAGATGCTTTGAGGATACAAATGTTATTCATGTTGAAGGAAATATTAATCCTTTAAGAGATATTGAGACAATTAATCTTGAGCTTATCTTCTCGGATGTTGAAATCTTAGATAGAAGAATTGCGAAAACATCTAAGGGTGCTAATAATGATAAGACTTTAGCAAAAGAATTAGATTTATTAAAGAGAATTAAGACTCATCTTGAGGAAGGTAACTTGGCTAAGAGTTTTGAGACAGAAGATGAAGATGAAATTAAATGGATGAAGGAATACAACCTTTTAACAGGTAAGCCGGTAATTTTCGCGGCAAATGTTGCAGAAGATGATTTGGCAGACAATGGCGAATCAAATGAAAATGTTAAATTGGTTCGTGAGTTCGCAGCTAAGGAAGGTTTTGAAGTATTTGTTGTTTGTGCTCAGATTGAACAGGAAATAGCAGAGCTTGATGATGAAGAAAAGGCAATGTTCCTTGAAGATTTAGGTATTTCCGAATCAGGTCTTGATAAGCTTGTTAGAGCAAGCTATCATTTACTTGGCCTTATCAGCTACTTAACAGCAGGTAAGCAGGAAACAAGAGCTTGGACAATTACAAAGGGAACAAAGGCCCCTGGGGCAGCAGGAAAGATTCATAGTGATTTTGAAAGAGGTTTCATTAGAGCAGAGGTTGTTAATTATCAGGATTTACTTGATTGTGGTAGCTATTCAGCTGCTAAAGATAAAGGACTTGTAGGTCTTGAAGGTAAGGAATATGTTGTTAAAGATGGCGATGTAATTCTTTTCAGATTTAATGTATAGGAGATAATCTATGAATTTACTGATGGATGCAACAATTAGTTTTCCTAATCTTGGAATAGAGATTGAGAAGCTTAATAAGTATATTAATATATTTGGATATGACATTGCTTATTACGGCATTATTATAGGAATAGGAATGTTTATTGGTTTGGCTGTTGTATTAAGGGAGGCTAAGCTGACGGGACAGGATCCGGAGGATTATATTGATTTTGCAATAGTGGTATTACTCTTTGCCATTATAGGAGCCAGATTGTATTATGTGGCATTCAGTTTTGATAGCTACAAGGATAATTTGATGGACATATTCAAAATTCGAGAAGGCGGTTTGGCTATATATGGCGGAATTATCGGAGGCGCATTAGCAATATTAATAATGTCTAAGATAAAGAAGAAGAGTTTTCTTAAGGTGGCGGACTCGGCTGTGTTAGGACTTGTAGTAGGACAGGCCATTGGAAGATGGGGTAATTTCGTCAATAGAGAGGCTTATGGTGGAAATACAAATTCATTGTTTGCAATGAAAATTGATACATGGGATGCTGGAATAGTGGCACAGGAAGGTGTAAATTATATTGATAATCTGGATAGATATATTCAGGTACATCCAACATTTCTTTATGAATCCGCGTGGAATATTGTATTATTTGTTATTCTGATGTTGTTAAGAAAGAAGAAAAAATATCATGGTGAAATAATGCTTTGGTATTTATGTGGATATGGTGTAGGTAGAACTATTATAGAAGGTATGAGAACAGACCAGCTTATAATAGGTAATACAGGAATTGCTGTTTCGCAGTTGTTATCATTAGTTCTTGCAATAGTATCTACTGTACTTATAGTGATATTTAGAATAAAAATGAAAGATAAGCAACCGGTGTGGGGTGACGACAGATTAAAATCAGAAGAGAAATCTGTTGTAACGGAAAAATAAAACTATATATGGTGGTATAGAATTTTAAGGCACTCAAAATGTAGAAATACATTTTGGGTGCTTTGTTTTTTTGCTTAAAATGCGCAAAAAACACTTGATTTCTTTTGCTATATGAGATAAAATGGCAACATGAAGTGGTAAAAAGTGGCTGATTGTGGCATCTATGTGGTGGAAAGTGGTGGATGTCATAAAATCATCAGCAGTAAAGAAGGTGCAGCAATATGTTCATGAGTGAATATAATCATTCCATTGATTCTAAAGGCAGAATGATTGTACCTGCCAAATTCAGGGAAGCATTGGGAAATGATTTTGTAGTAACTCAGGG
>CAZESO010000328.1:0-2389 GCA_964515325.1 uncultured Roseburia sp.
ACTCTGTTTCCTGCCGCAAATGTATTTTGAAGTGTACTTCCAAGATTTGTCAACGCTACTACCGGTCCAAAGGAACTCATAAGTGCCAATGTAGGAATCAATACTCCGTCAAAACCAATTTCTCCATTCTGCTTCAAAACAGCTGATGTAAATAACATCGCCAAATCAAATATCAAAATAACCGTATTGGTTACAGCCATATTTCTTCCTGCAACACGCTTCATCTTTTCTTCTTCTACTGACAATTCATCAGTCATAGCATTCATTTTTTCAAGTCGTTTAACTCCCTGATTATACTGAATAATCTCAGAAAGTCCGCGAAGACTGTCAAGTACAAATCCACTTAACTCACCTGATTTATTACGGAATCTTATACCTGTGTCACCACTTAGCTTAGATGTAACTATTGGAATAATGATACCAACGGTAATATAAGCAATAATGGCAATTCCTCCAAGCAGGGCACTATAGTTTCCAATGAACACACTCATTATTATTGTAAATAATATTGCTATGGCTATTGGCGATATTGTATGGGCATAAAACACTTCAAGTAGCTCAATATCCGAGGTAATAACTGAAATAAGATTACCCTTGTCCCTGCCTTCAAGCTTTGCAGGACACAATTTTCTCAAAGCCTTAAATACCTTATCTCTAATCAAAGCAAGTAATTTAAATGCGATAAAATGATTACATGACTGTTCTGCATAACGAAGTATACCTCTGACAATTGCGAATATTATTACACTTACGAAAATAATCGTAATAGAAAAAGGTGTATCAAATGAAAGGGCTTCAAGTACTGCATATCCGCCAAATATAGTTATAAATGTAGCACATAAATGTCCTATAAGTCCCATAATTATAGCCAATAGCATAAATCCGGTTAATGGTTTAACAAGACCTATAAGCTTTGCCATAACTGCAAATCCACTTCTTCTTTTCATACTTACACACCTTCCTTTCTATTATTTAATCCATCAAATTTCACACTACGGCTTTCAAATCCATAATTTTCAAGACTCTGTTGTGCGTTCCAAAGCTCTGCATAAATTCCACACTTATCAAGCAGTTCTTTATGACTGCCACTTTCAACTATGTTTCCACTATCCATTACATAAATAATATCCGAACCTGTAACATTTGCTAATCTATGTGAAATAAGAATAACGGTCTTTGTCTTGGCAAGACGATATATTTCAGATATAATGTCATTTTCACTTTCAACATCAATATTTGATGTAGCCTCATCAAATATATAAATCTCACTATTATGAAGCAATGCTCTTGCAAGTGCAAGACGTTGACACTGCCCGCCCGAAAGGTTTGAAGCCTTCTCTAAAAGAACTGTATCCAGTCCATTTTCAGCTTTCAAAAAGTCTGCAAGATTAACATTATTTAAAGCCTCCCACATATCTTCTTCTGAAGCATCAGTATTTCCCATAAGAAGGTTGTCTCGAACAGTTCCTTTAAATAAAAAGCTCTGATGACTTATATATGTTATATTTTTCATAAGGCTTTCCTCTGAAATATTAGAAAGCTCCACTCCACCAATATCTACCGAGCCTGTATAACCTTTATTTCTGCCCATAAGTATTGCCGCAATAGTAGACTTACCACATCCGCTTTCACCTACAATTGAAGTAAAACTTCCTTTTTCAAACTTCATATTTACACCATGTAAAATCTCACGATTTTCCTCATAAGAAAAGTATAAATCTGAACAGACAATTGTACTGTCTGCCGGTACAACCTTACTTTTCTCATCATCTTCCGGCAAGTCAAGAAGTCTAAATATTTTATCACTTGCTGCCATACCATTCATTGCAATATGAAAAAATGAACCCAACTGTCGCATAGGTATAAAGAAATCCGCGGACAACAGTATAATAAGAAGACATCCCTCCAATGAAACATTTCCTGCCCTGTACTGTGTCACTGATAAAATCACACCAAGAGCCGCTCCACCATAAGCAATCACATCCATAATGGTTATGGAATTAAGCTGCATTGTAAGCACCTTCATGGTTATCTTTCTAAATTTTTCAGATTCAACATTCATTTCATCATTCTTAAAATCGTCTGCCTGATATATTTTTATAGTTGTAAGTCCTTGAAGATTTTCTAAAAATGTATCTCCAAGTGCTGTATACTGTCCCCAATATTTTGACAATAGCTTCTTTGCCCATCTTTGGATTACCACTATAGTCACAGGTATCATTGGCACACAGATAAGAAGAACAATTGCTGACGGAAAATTCACAAAGCTTAATACAATAAATAATGTAAGTGGCGCAAGCATCGCGTAGAAAAACTGCGGAAGATATGCCCCAAAATATGTCTCCAACTGGTCAACACCTTCTACTGCCACCTGAACCAGCTCAGATGT
>CAZESO010000329.1:0-2371 GCA_964515325.1 uncultured Roseburia sp.
TTATGAGGATTTGTATAAAAAGGTAATTGAATTGTATGATGCAGGTAAGCTTAAACCCGTAAAAGCATCCGGGAAAAATGGAAAGAAGCCGGCGTTATATAAGGATTATTGGATTGTGGAGGAAAAGAAGGATTATTCGGAATATTTAGGGGAATTGTATTATAGTTATGTACCTGCCATATCCACAGAATATTACTTGAAGAATTTGGACAAATATGAAGAAGATAGAAAATGGTTATTACTGCTGAATAAATATTTGAGAGAGCATGCAGAAGCTTTGAAACAACCACAGTCTCTCAATGAAAGAAGCTTTGAGATATGGCATCGTGAAAAGTTCATAAAAGAAGAGCAGGGAAAAAAGATACTTAAAAGGTGCAAAATCCCAATGGAGATGTTGAATATATATGAGACAACAGAGCCGTTGGCATATTATGTTAATTCCAAAGATACGCCACAGAATGTTCTTATTATTGAGAATAAGGATACCTTTTATAGTATAAGAAAGTGTCTGATACGGGGGAAAGCAGATATATTTGGTAAAAATATAGGCACACTTATTTATGGTGCCGGAAAGGTTATATGGGGCTCTTTTAGAGATTATGACCTGTGTGTTGAACCGCATATGATAAGTGATGAAAATAGCCTGTATTATTTCGGAGATATAGATTATGAGGGGATACTTATATACGAAAAGCTGGCGTCATTTTTTGGAGAAAAATATGAGATAAAGCCTTTTGTTGTTGCTTATGAAAGAATGGTATTGGAGGCAGAGAAAATAGGGTTTGAAGAAATGCCTGAAATGAAAGAAGGGCAAAATAAAAATATTACTGATAAGTTTTTTTCATACTTTTCTATGGATATAATAAATAAAATGAGAACTATATTACAGGAAGGAAAATATATACCTCAAGAGATTCTTTCAGAAAAAATGTTTTAGTATGAAGTATAGTGTTCAAATGAGTAACCGATGACTAATAAGAGAAAGGTAATAAAAGATGCAGTATGAATTTTTGAAACATTTTCCTAAGCGTATGAAGCATGTGGGAATGTATAGTACGCTTATTCAAAATAGCCTGCAAAAGCAGATATGGAAAAATTATGGTTTTATAAAATCAGATGAGCAATTGAATATGATATTTTCGTTGCTATTGTACATAATGGAACAATCGCTGAAGGAAGAAAACTGTACATTGGATGATATAGGTGCATATATTGATTATGTTAATACTACATATTTTATGAAAAATATATCATATGACGATTGTAAGAAATTAGGTGATTTTATTGTTAATGTTGTTTTGTCAAATGAAGGTAAAACAATGTATTTTGATGGTTATGATTTCGAACATAAGGCTTATAAAATAATGAATATCAGCTATATTGCAAATAGAATAGTGTATGTGGATTCTGATGTTAAAAGAACCTCATATTATTTGACGGATGATGGATATAATCTGCTATTATCCACACTGGAGATTGAAAATAATATGAAGCTGACTATACATGAGATGATATTCAAATTACACCTTGAGAAGCAAAGCTACGATAAAGCTGTTGATGAAATAAAAAACATATTTAATTTATTGAGAATACAATTGCAGAAAATACAGGAAGCTATGCTTAAGGTTAGAAGAAATGCTTTGAATTATTCTGTAGCTGATTATAAGGTTTTGTTGGAAGAAAATATGGATACCATTGAAGCAACAAAACAAAAGTTTAAGAATTATAGAGATACGGTAAAGAAGCGTGCCAGAGAACTTGAGGATGAAAATATAAATGTTAAGAAATTATCAGTAGAGGATGAGGAAAAGCTAAACAATCTTAAGACTATTGAAAATTATCTTAGTAAAGGTATAGATGAGCATCAAAAAATTCTGAATTCGCACTTTGATTTAAAAATTTTATACGAAAAGGAATTGGAATTATTGTCACAAATGTCCCTGATTCAGAGATTTTCTATTAGAAATGATTTGTATGATAAGGTGTTGGAGAATGCGTCTGTATTAGAAGATATAGATATATTTTTACGTCCATTATTCTATCAATCTCCTGAAAAGATATACAATCTGAATAAATCAATGGAATTGCAAAAGCCAATTAGAAAAAAGAAAGTGGAGGATGAAACGGAAGTTATTGATTTTGATGAGGAAGAATGGCAGGAGGAGTTAATAAAAAGACAGCGGGAAAAATTAAAAAAATATGAGAAAAGTCTTGGGTGTGTTCTTAGATGTGTATGTGAAAATGAACATATAACACTTAGAGAGATGAAAAATAAAATATCCGAAAATATTATCGAATTAAATGAGTTGATTCCTACGGTTGATATATTTAAGGAGATTATGATTGAACTGATAAAAAGCAGGGAAATAGA
>CAZESO010000330.1:0-2342 GCA_964515325.1 uncultured Roseburia sp.
ATTTTTGCGCCCATACCGCCATTTGCAGTTGTCTTTGCGCCTTCCATCTTAGTCCCTGCACCCATACCAAACGATACATCAACAAGTGGTAAAATTATTGTATCTTTGATATGAATTGCTTCACCCACAACTGTCTTAGTTGACATAAATTTGTTCATACCATCAAATAATGAACTTACTGTTGAATCAAAATTAATTTTTTCTGACATAATACTTCCTCCCTAATGAGTTTTTGTAAACTTAATAAATTTCTTTAACCATTGGTTTCTCCATATTTTAAAAGCAACAATCAAAGGCTTGTACAATCGAATTCTACCTTTAAATTTAGCATTTGCTTCAAAAACCTTATTTTCAAAATCAGGTTCAAGTTCTATCTTTCCACCATATATTCCGTGAAACAAACTTATACATCCCAAAGCTTTTCCTGTTGTTTCAGGGTTTTCAAAACCAAATTTAATGTTACCTTTTAGTTTTGTTGGCAATATATATACCAACAAACCAATTATTAATCTGAACATTTCTTTTATATTGGTTCTGGCTTCATCAGTTGTAAGAAATTCTTTATAATCAGAAATCTTATTTTTGATTTTCTTTATCTTATCACAAAGTTTTCTGATTTTAAATTTGATATTATTTATAACCTCTGATAGTTTTTGACTAAGGCTCTTCTTTTCTTTTAGCCTTTTCTTTATAACAGGTTTTTCTTTATTTGTTTCTGTTTTTATTGGCTCACTTGGCTTTTCGTCAATTTTTTCCGCTTTTAGCGGTTCAACTGATTTTTCTTTAACTTCATTAGTCTCTTTGGTCTTTTCAATTGTTTTTGCAGACTTTTTCTTCTTATCCCTATTTATAGTTATTCCCAGAATTTTTATTATATACTTAAATTTCTTTTGTTTATATTCCAGTTTTATTGAAACTAAATGTAATAACCATGTTATTTTCGCATCTACATTAGTATTTTCAATTTTTCCTTTATATCGAATAGGAACGAAAAGAACAATTAATATAATCGATAAAATTAATGCTAATGTTATGGCCAAAAGAATACCGATAACTTTTAAAGTTGTAAGCAATATATGTATCATCCGGCCACTCCATTCCTAATATAATCTGACACATTAAAGCTGTTGGTTTCCTTATAACATTCAAGAATTATTGATGACATAAGCTTCAAAGCTTTCTTTCTATCGTCAGATATTCCTATAATATACAACTCAATGTCTTTAAAGGCTGGTTGAAGCAGCACGTAAGAAGGATATAATTCCAAAATTCCATCATTACAGCAAGGCAAAGTAATAACATACGCAGAATACTGCAATCTGCCTTTTCTGATGTTACTAATTATCTTTCTTTTATTTTTTATATCCTTGTTGTAATATATCCTTTTGTGCCACAACATCTCACTAATCCTCCATTAACGAGTACATTATCTCCTTGCATGCAATCTTTTCTGCATTGTCACTACATTGAACCATTGCATTGTAGATATAATCCTGAATTTCACTGATATTAGCAAAGAATACAGGTAATCCGCTTAAAATGTTCGCCATTGCAGCTCTTGTAAATGCTCTTGAATTTAATGAAACAAACATATTATAGTCTTCTACGAATTTTTTATACATTTCTTCAATATATTCTTCATCCACAGGCTCTTTCTTCTCTTCTAATACAGTTTCTTCTTCAAATTCAATAAAAATACTTGCTGACTGTAATTTTTCCATCAAACGAAGTGATTCGTACTGATGAGATAACATAAGAGAGTCCATTAAACTTAAATATGAGCTTTCTATTACATCAAATCCATACTCATATTTATCAATAAACATTGCATACTCTTCCTGCTTACCTTCTAACTGCATAAGGTATTCTTCCAACTCTTCTTCCGTATTCTTTATGCCATTTACAACCTTTACACAAATATCTTTCTCTTCCATAACATTTGAAACATAAGGTATTGCAAGCAAAATAATGTATAAATCATTAACAAGCTCTTGGAAAAGCATATAATCACTTGCAGTTTTTTCAATATATGTCGCACCATAATTCAAAAGCTCTGACATCTGTTCATACTGTTCTGCATTAATATTCTTATAATCTATTCCTTTAAGCTTTTCAAGAATTTCAGAAATATCCTCTGATACATTAAAGGCATCTGAAGAAACATCAATAGTTGATGCTGTTCTAAGCATATACATAAAATCATCTAATGTTTTCTTCTCACTACCTTTATATACCTTCATTCCTTCGTATACATACTCAAAAAATTTAGCTTTGAGCATACGAACAGGCAATTGTCTTACAACATCACATATTTTCATGGAGATAACCATTTTGTCTTCATC
>CAZESO010000331.1:0-2316 GCA_964515325.1 uncultured Roseburia sp.
AAATACAGAATATATCATTTCAGGAACAATAATCCTTTTTATATAGTATAATAGATTCAAATCATTTCTCATAAGAAATGTAAATACATAACACACAAAATTATATCCAAAATCACATACCGCTACTATAAACATTGGTATATTAATATCATCCATAAAGAAAATGTTTGAAAAAGCTCCTGTTATGTAGCCTATAAGCACAAAGCACAATGCATTTATTCCAACAATATCATTATATCCATAGAATAAATCAAGCAGTAACCCTGAACAAAAACCAACTATCATACCTTCTTTTTTGCCACGAAGCAAAGCATTTATACATACAAATACAAGTGAAAAATTAGGTACTATATTTGCCATTGCTATTTCAGGCGCTAAAGTTGTATGCAACACATATACAATTATAATACTTATCGCAACAAGAATTTTCCTTAACATAAAAGTTTACACTTTCTCAAAATTATTTTAACTGTGTTATTACCAACACCTCTTCAAGATGAGTAAAATCAACCGCCGGAGTTAATTTACCTGACATTGTAAGCTTATTACCATCATCCTTAATATTACTGATGTATCCAATCAAAATACCCGGTAAATATTTGTCACTTATATGAGAAGTCATAAGCATTTCTCCATCCTCAATAGTTGCCGAAACACTTATATTAACCACGTCAAGCATACCACTATCCATATTCTTGAGGTTACCCTCTACAATACAAACATCGGAAGTGGCAGCAGATTTAGCACTAACATTTACTCCATCACAAATGATAGATGTAACCTTAGCATAATCTTTGCCTACATATGTGACCCTTCCCACCAAACCGGCATCGGCAATAACATTCATATCAACCTCTATACCATCTTCGCTGCCCTTATCAATAGTAAATACAGAAAACCAACTTCCTGTATCTTTTCCAATAACTCTGGCAGCAACCTTTGGATAGTCAGCATATATATTATCAAGGTCATATAACTCTCTCAATCTGTCTAATTCACTTTTATCTTGGATAAGAATATTATTCTCAAGCTTCAACTGATCATTTTCAGCCTTTAACTTTTCATTTTCTTCTTTGATTTTAGTTAACTCTTCAAGCATTTCCGCTTTATCATAAATGTATCCGCCAAGATAATTTACCCCCTTTTGTACAGGCATAACCACCTTTGCAACAACATTTCTAACAGGTCTTGCAAATTCTTTGTTAATAATAGTTAACACAATCATCCCAAAACAAAGTATAGATAAGAACAGTAAAATATATTTAGATTTAATCCTTATCTTTTTTGGTCCCTTCATATCGAAAGCTCCTTAATATACTATTATTTATATTCTTTTTCTCTAGGAACATATGAGAGTTTCATAAGCTCCGGAGAAGAAACTATCTGTTCAATACCTCTTATTACTGACTCTTCAGGATTATCTACAACATTCACCTTAAGTCCTGTTTCTTTTGTAATGAGCTTATCAAAATTCTTAATATTAGCACCACCACCTGTAAGATAGATACCTCTATTGATAATATCTGCTGATAATTCCGGTGGAGTTCTTTCAAGAATTACTTTAATATGTTCAATAATCTGATGTAACTGTTCTGAAATAGCATCATTTACCAATGCACCTGTAATTTCTCTGGCATTTGGAAGACCTGTAACAATATTTCTTCCATATGCTGTACAAACCTTATTCTCATCAGCTTCCATAGCATCTGCAAGTTCAATCTTAACCTGTTCAGCTGAACGACTGCCAATTATAAGATTAAATTTCTTTCTGATACTTCCGGCAATCGCTTCATCAATCTTAGTACCACCATTTTTAATAAGTTTACTTATAACGATACCACCAAGAGAAATAACTGTAATTTCTGTTGTGTCTGCACCAATATTTACAATAAGATGTCCGTTAGGACTATTTACGTCAATACCGACACCGAGAGCATCTGCAATTGGTTTTTCAACAACATATATCTTTTTAGCCTTTACCTTCGCGTCCATAATAACATCATAAAACGCTCTTTTTTCAACTTCAGTAATATCTGTAGGAACTGCAATATAAAAATCTGCTCCTGTAACCACTTTACTATTATTTAATTTCTTATAGAAACATGTAAATAATGTTTCCATATTCTCAATGTCTGCAATAACACCAAACTTTACAGGAAAAGAAACACTAATAGTTTCCGGCGCTTTCTCATACATTGCAAATGCCTGATTGCCAAATGCAAAAATTTCATTTTTATTTTTAATAGCAATTACATTCTTTTCATTAAGTTTTGTCTTTGTATGAGTATTAAAAAGCTTTATATTACTTGTACCCAT
>CAZESO010000332.1:0-2314 GCA_964515325.1 uncultured Roseburia sp.
AAAGTCCGGTGTTGGTAACCCTAAGAGACAGAATCAAGGATGATAATGTAACTATAATAACTGATGTTTATGATATGTATGTTTCTTTGAAGGATATGTGTTCTAATTACAATATGAATCCTGAAATCAAAATGTATGAAGATGAATATGAGTTGTATAAACTGTATAGTTTAAATTCACTTGTTCAGGAGTTATCATCCAAAAAGGTATGGTTAAAATCCGGTGGTTATTTAATAATCGAGCCAACAGAAGCACTTACTTCAATAGATGTAAATACCGGAAAATACGATAAAGGCAGCAATAAAGAAGCGGCTATACTAAAAATTAACAAAGAAGCGGCAGCAGAGGTTGCCAGACAGATGAGATTACGAAACATTTCAGGAATTATTATTGTTGATTTCATAAATATGTCATCTTCTGAGAGTGTTTCAGAACTTATTACATATACAAAAGCAGAATTAGCTAAAGATTATGTACAAGCTAATTTTGTTGATATTACTAAGCTGGGCCTTATGGAAATCACAAGAAAGAAGACAACGGAACGTTTTATTTTAAAATCTAACAAGTAAATGTAGTCACATTTTCAAACCTAAAACATATTATATCAAAAAAAAGTATTATAACAGGTGCTTATGAATTTATCTTTTGGTTTTTATAATGGTGACTTAAGAAGTGTATATATGGCAAATTGTTTATCGTCTAAAGGATTAACTGTATATACATATAATATCAACTCTGACAAACTTAATAATTGCAGAACAATAAACACACCGGAGGAATTATTTAAAATATCAAATATAATAATCCCTCCGGTTTCTTTGTTTATAAATAATGATAAGGCTGTAGAAGAATTTTGCCGTCTTGTATCAGCTCGTAATATTGTATTTGGCGGATGCTTCCCTGAAAAACTTGTTACATATTTTAAACAGAATAATATAAAATTTTATGATTATATGAATAACGAAGATTTCGTTTGGTATAATACAATCGCAACAGCAGAAGGAACATTAGCCATTGCAATTTCTGAAACGGACATTAATTTATGCGAGTGTAACACATTAATAATTGGTAATGGCCGTTGCGCTAAAACTCTCATAAAAAAAATACAGGGATTATGTCTTGATGTAACTGTTACCGCAAGAAAAGAAAGCGCGATAAGCGAATTACGTCAACAGGAAATATCAAGCTTTCTTATATCAGAATTAAAGAATTATATAAATAAATATCAAATTATTATTAACACTGTTCCAGCATTAGTTTTAGATAGCAATATTTTATGCAAGGTTGCCCAAAACACATTAATTATAGACATTTCATCAAAACCGGGAGGAGTTGATTTTGAATATTGTAATAAATGTGGTATTAAAGCAATACATGCATTAAGTCTTCCGGGCAAATATGCACCTAAAGCAACAGCAATGTTTTTATGCCGATTATTATTACAGATATGCGGAATAAATCATTAATTTTCACATATTTATACTTTTTGAATATTTATATTTATATACTTTATTCAAGGAGATTAATATGTCATTAATTAATAAAAAAATTGGTATAGCCTTCACAGGCTCATTTTGCACATATAAAAGAATTTTTGAAGAATTGGAAAAGCTTATTGCAGAAGGTGTAGATGTATATACAATTTTTTCAAACGCCTCTCAAACCCTTGATTCCAGATTTGGTAAATCAGCTGATTTTATGGAGAAAGCCGAAGAATTAACAGGTCACAAACCAATTCTTACAATTCCAGAGGCTGAACCTATTGGTCCCAAAGCATATCTTGACGCATTGGTTATTTTTCCCTGCACAGGAAATACCATTGCCAAGCTTGCAAATGGTATAACAGACGGACCTGTTCTTATGGCTGCAAAGGCTCATCTTCGCAATGAAAAACCTTTAATTCTTTCAATTTCAACCAATGATGCACTGGGAATGAATATGAAAAATATTGGATTATTACTTAATTCAAAAAATATTTATTTCATTCCATTCGGACAGGATGACTATGTAAAGAAGCCAAATTCATTGATTGCTCATACCGAAATGATTATTCCTACAATAGAAGCAGCTCTTGAAGGTAAACAGATACAGCCAATTATAAAGAGTCCGTTCTAATATAAAGAACAAATAAAATAGCTTTATGTTTATTTAAAGTTTATATTTATAAGTTAAACTTTACATTATAATAACTTATGTATTATCATAATAATAGCACATATTTAAGAGGTGAAAAATGTTTAATATACTTGTTGTTGACGATGATAAAAATACAAGAAGACTTTTCGAAGTTATATTGGAAAATGAAAACTATACT
>CAZESO010000333.1:0-2313 GCA_964515325.1 uncultured Roseburia sp.
AGAGCAGGTAGAGTGTAAGCACTGCGATTATTCCAAGGTGATGAGGCTAAAGAAGCTTTGAATTTGACGAAGGAGTGCAAAAGTTAGCAAAGGAGTTCTAAGATATGGAGTTGAATATAAATTCGCCAGCGTATTTTAAAGATCATTATGGAATAGATGATGAGGTTTATCGATTTTGTCAACGAGCATATATGCATTTTAAGGATAAGGAATACAGTGAGGTATTGCATATCATTGGAATAGTACCAATAGTTGCACCTAAGGAGTTGTATGATGGTGGGGAGTGGAAAGAATCATGCACTTGGCGCTGTCATAATAGTTGTGTTGGGATAGGAATTCGGATGGATTTTGAAACATATTACAATGCCAATAGTGAAGAGAAGGTTAGGTTAACAAAAGAAATGATTTTAAAGGCTATTAAGAAAGTTAAATCAAAAGGAAAGTTTGACTATGATAAATTTATAGCAGATTTTAAGGAGATTTGAATTTTTAGGAGGCATGTATGACGATTAAAGCGATTTTTCGCAATCCGGAAGGCGATGAAAATGAAATAATTGATTTGATTGCAATGAAAAAAGATGTTATTGATGATTTCGATAATTATTGGATGCAAGGAAGCGGAGATGGTTTTATTGACTTTTTTGAGGATGAAAAAAATATATCAACATTGATGCTCGGACCTAATGTGAAATACGGATTATACTTGCATTATATTGATAATATTAAAAAAATAGATTTATTGTCACTAAACAATGAAAATGAATTGAATGAAGTTGCAGAAACAGCATATGAGATATATGCATCAATAGGTTTGTTTTTACCAAAGGAGAAAGCATGGGAAGGTATACAGTATTTTATAGAAACAGGCAAAGCACTTTCGAGCATAACGTGGATTACACCTAATGATATTCCGGAGAATGGAAATTGGTAAGAATTTTCAATAAAGCAAAGATCTTGAAAGCACGTGATTATTTGAAGATTAGGCTAAGAAACCGGGAGAAGAAATACATATAAAATGGATAAATTTGTAATAAATGAAATATCAGATAGCAAAAAGATAAAGAAAGAGACAGTTTTATGAGAGATGTATTGATGAGCGAACAGTATTTTGCTGAATATATTGAAGAGGAAACTCAAAGAATAAATAAATTCACAACTAAATTGCAAAATAATGAGGTTAGAGAGGACAGAATTTATTGAGTTATTAAATGACATGCCGTTATACTGGAATGAAAATTCAAGTTATGTAGATATGTTATGGATGATGTCATTATCAATTTTATTTGAGGTGAGTAAGGAAGAGTTTTGTGTTATTTCAGACTTGGTAGAAAAATACAATCGTAATGACGCATTATTAGATTTTTTTATTAATTATAAAGTGCATGGAATAGTGGGAAAAATAGAGGGTGAGTATTCATATGGTTTTCCGTACGATAAACTGGCAGATATCATAGCTGATAAGAGAAATTGTACTGATGGTTTAAAAGAGTATTTACAAAAATATTGGTATATAGGACATAAAGATATGGGATGGTATGATATTCATAAAGCAAAAGAAAAATTATATTATGGATATTGGAGTTTTGAGGCAGGAGCTATTGCAAAGATATTAAATATCGCTGATGATAGTTTGAAAAATGTAAAATATTATCCATATGATTTGGTGCATTATAAAAAATAGTATTATTTAATTATGTCTCAACATAAGGACATTAAACAAAACTAAAGATTAATAAAATTCAGTTTGAAGAAGAGTTAAATTGCAGAAATATAATAAAGTTTATAGTATAAGAAATTTATTTTAGTCAATATTTATATTAGACGAGAGTAATAGAATGTAGAAGATGAATTCTATTATTTTTAGGAGTTTGTCAATGGAGGTAAATATGGACGCAAATACAATTGAACTTTTAAAAGAATGTAACAAAGGAAGTAAAATGGCGATAGCCAGTATTTCACAGGTTTTAGAAAAGATACAGAGTACAGATTTCTGTAAGATGGTTAAGGCTTACAATGAGGAACATAAGGAGATTGAAAGAGAATCATCAGCATTATTGAAGGAATATGGTGAAGAAGAGTCTGAACCTGGTATTATGGTAACAGCATTTTCATTTATTTCTACAGAGATGAAAACAATGTCAGATGATGACAGAAAGATTGCTAAGATTCTTATGGACGGCTGTAATATGGGAATTCAGTCTGTAAGTGAGTATTTGAATAAATATACAGAAGCATCCACAGATGTTGTAAAGATTGCTAGAAAGCTTGTGAAGGCAGAAGAACATTTTATGGAGCAGGTAAAAGAGTATTTGT
>CAZESO010000334.1:0-2311 GCA_964515325.1 uncultured Roseburia sp.
CAGGTTAAGAACGTTGCAGAGCTTATGGAACAGGTTGTTGAGCTTATTGGAGCATCTGTTGAACATGCAAATACAAGTTCGGAAGAGCTTGCAGAAGTAGTTGAAACTACTAATAAGATGGCTGACCTTTCAGCTGAGGTAGAGAAGATTCTTGTTGAATTTAAAGAAGAATTTGAAAATGTTAAACAGGAGACCAGCACTATTGAGGGTATTAGTTCGAAGACTAATCTTCTGGCGCTTAATGCTTCTATAGAATCAGCAAGAGCCGGTGAAGCAGGTAAAGGTTTTGCTGTAGTTGCTAACCAGATTCGTGAACTTAGTAGCGGAACACAGACTTCTTCAAGCAGAATTATGGATGCGTTGGCTCATTTGGAAGAAACATCTGAGAAGATGCTTGAGGCTATTACTGAAACAGTTAAGATTATTCAGATTAATATGGAAAAGGTATCAAATGTAAGCCGCAGTGTAACTGATATAACAAATGATGCCACAAGTCTTGGTGCAAATATCAAGGTTGTTGATAGTGCAGTTAAAGAGGTTGAGACTTCTAACATCACACTGGTTGATAATATGAAGCAGGTATGTGAAGTTATGGATGTTATGACCGGAAGAATCAGTGAAGCAGAAGAAACAAGTAAGACAATGCTTAGCAAGTATGCTGAAAGTGCAAAGAGTGCAATCGATATTGAGACTGTTGTTGGACACCTTATGGAAGAGCTTGGTGTTGGCGGATTTATGGGTGTTCATGATGTAAGAGAAGGTATGAAAATTGCTGTAGCATTTAAGAATGCAGGTGGCAACAAGAATGATTACATAGGTGAAGTTGTTGAAAGGACAGAAAACGAAGTGTTTGTCAATATTAATGATGATGATCAGTATGTGATTGATAAGAAAGACAAACATGCAATATGTCAGCTTCGTATTGTTGTTGATAATGTATTGTATAGTTGGGAAGCTGTTCCAATATATGTTACGAAACCTGGCGAAAGAGGCAAATACAAACTTTTCGTGGAAACTAATCCACAGGTATTTAATAGAAGAAAATATCCTAGAATGCCACTTAAGAATATTTGTACAATTCAAATTAAAGGTGTTGATGAATTGTATGATGGTAAAATGGTTAACATTAGTGCAAATGGTTTTGCCTTTGCGGTTAGAGATGATATGTTTGCCAATATAAAAGGCAAGGATGTAATGGTTGATGTTAATGGCTTTGATGTTCTTAGGGGTGAAGAACTTATAGGATGTATTATTCGTAGTTCAAATAATGAGGGTGAATATATTGTTGGATGTAGAATGCCGGAAGATAATGAAGCTATTAAAGAATATGTAAGTCAAAATTATAGTGATTAAATTTAATATTTAAATTAAGGTATAAAATTCCTTCATTTACAGATAATAGGTTTACAAACCTGAAATTTGTAAATGGAGGATTTTTATTGCTCCAGGAAAGGAATATTTATGAAAGCAACAGGAATTGTTCGACGCATAGATGAACTTGGAAGAATTGTAGTACCAAAGGAAATAAGAAAGACTCTTAGAATAAGAGAAGGTGACCCGATGGAAATATTTACTGACTCTGAAGGAAGGGTATTATTAAAAAAATATTCACCAATAGAGGATATTTCGGTGCATGCAAAACAAGCAGCTGATGTAATTGCAAAGGTTACAGGGATGGGAGTGTTGATTACTGACAGAGATCAGGTTATCGCTGTTGCAGGGGGATGCAAGAAAGATGATTTGGGCAAAAATATTAGTAAGTCTTTGGAAGAATCTATGAAAGAAAGAAAAAATGTCAATACAACTAAAGGGGATAAAAAAATAGAGGTTATGGAAGGAGAAGGCATTGTGGAAGGAGATCAGGTGGTTTGCAATATATTATCTGATAGTGATGTAATAGGCAGTATAATAATTCTGTCCAAGGATAAAAGCATGACAGAAGTTGAGAGCAAGCTGGCTTTAATGCTTTCAATGTTCTTGGGAAGACAATTAGAATCATAAAAGATGTCGCCTTAGGCGACTCTTTTTTTGGCAACTTGTTCAAAAAATACACTGTAATTTCTATAAATCTTACAAAAATATTGATAAAATCGCTATTATTTCGTATTTTTTCTTGACAAATGATGTAAATGAGTTTATAACTAGAGTTAGGGTAAGTGATACATAGAGATACCCGTGAAATATTCACAATAGTGTGAAAATATAAGGAATTACAGAGAGAGGAGTTCAATTATGAACAAAGCTGAATTAGTAGCAGCAATCGCTGCAAAGACAGAATTATCAAAGAAGGATTCTGAGAAGGCATTAAAGG
>CAZESO010000335.1:0-2280 GCA_964515325.1 uncultured Roseburia sp.
CCTCATCAATCATTTATAGTTAATCTTAACTATTATGATGATATAGTTGGAGATGAAATTTTGTTAAAGACAGGTGAAAAAATTAAGGTTAGTAGAAACAAAATGAAAGAAACCAAAGAAAAAATTGTAAGTTGGTTGGTGAAACGAATGTGATGGAGGGTGTTAATATGATATATAATTTATTGGCTAATGTGCTGGAATTAATGAAATATTATATTATAATGAGATTTATATTAGGATATGCGGTTAGAGAAAGTCAGAAAAAATGGTTGTTGGTAGGGGGGATGATAGCTATTTTCTCATATAGTCAATCATTATTTGGTGACGAAAGTATAATTGTTTTTTTTGCTTTTTTTATATTACAAATGTGTTTGACTTTTAAAGAAAAAATAGGAAATATTATATTAACAGAAATTTGGATTATACTTATTGTAAGTACAATGGATAAGATGGTTAATCTATCTTTGGAGATAGTACTTGGTCGTAATGAGATAGCTTTTAAGGGAATAGAAATACTAATAAATATAGTGACTATTGTTTATTTAACCTTGATAGCATTAGTGATTAGGGTGAAGATGAAGGGGAGAAAAATAAGAGTTTCAAAAGTATATTATATTTATCTTATATTAATAACAATAATATCATCTTTGATAATGGTGGCACTTGAACGAGTAGTGGAGAGTGATATAGGCGGACAGAAAATGAAAATGTTTGTATTAGCATATGTTTTTATCGTGTTTGTAAATATTGCATTAGTGATATTTTTAGCTGTTTCCAAGGATAGATATAAAAGAAGTGATAAGTTGAATAGGAAGTATTTAGAGCAACAGAAACAATATTATATATATTTACAGGAAAAAAATGAAAGTATTAGAAGATTTAAGCATGATGTTACCTCTCATTTTGTTATTATAAATGAGTATTTAGAGGGTGGGAATTGTGAAGCAGCACAAAAATATATCGAGACAATAGAGGGTAAAGTATTAGACTCTCAAAAAAGTGTTACTGTTGGCAATGGATTTGTAGATGCAATATTGACTCAATATATGGCAGAGGCAGAAAAGTTAGGTATAAATATTGATGTAAAAGGGAAGATAAATGATAATTGTGCTATTGAAGCATATGATTTGTGTGTTATATTTACTAATTTATTAAAAAATGCCATAGAAGCAGTCAAGGATGTTGAAGAAAAAAATATATCGATTAAAGTTAAGCAGGAAAATAAAGAGTTTGAATTATCTATAGAAAATAGCTTTATTGGGGAAAGAATAGAAGTAAATGGCGAATATATCACAACAAAGAAAGATAAAGAAAATCATGGTATAGGTATATTGAATGTAAGGGAAAGTGTGAAAAAGTACAATGGTACTTTGCTTAATTCGGTTGTTGATAACAAGTTTATTAGTCATATAAAAATTAAAAATGTATAGAAAATAATTACATAATGTGCAAAAATGTGACATATTGTGCATGTGATATTGAGATAAGGTCTCCAATGTGTTATATACGACTTGTCCGGATACTATTAAGAAAGGAGGATAAGGCGTATGAATACATATAATTATGATATATGGGATAGGATTTATGATTGGTTATTTGGTGACAGTAATTAGAAAGGTTCTTTGGAAAAAAGATAAGGAGAGTGTCAATGAATAAAGAACAAATAATTAAAGTCATAGATGAATTAGTTATGGAGTTTGCTAATGAGAAAACTGTGGATTTAAAAGGTAAAAATCTGGTAGAGGATTTAGGGTACGATTCAGTAAGTCTTATGCAACTGATAGCCGAACTTGAAGAGAAACTTGGGATATCCATTGAAGCAGATGCTATGCTTGACAGCTTTGATAACTATGATAGTCTTGTGGAAAGTATATTGGAGCTTATGAATGATGATGTACAATGAAAATTTAATAAGAGTAGCTTACAAAAATGTACCAATGTATATGAAACTGTTGAATGATTGTGAAGAATATGGATTTGACAACATTCCAATTGTTGATAAAAATTATGTTATAGAAAATGAAGCAGGAACCATAGCGGCTGATTCTATAATGTTGTATTACTCAGACAAGCTTATGAAATGTAGAACTTCAGGTTCAACAGGAAAGTATATGGAAATATATTGGAAACATAGTGATTATAACAAGTCAATGCTGCCATTGTGGATACAGCGAAAAAAATATTATGGTATAAATCCAAATGATAAAATGTGTTATTTTTATACCTTAAATGAAGGTGGCGAAGGAACATTTAGAAAACTTGTTAAGAATAATCAGGTTG
>CAZESO010000336.1:0-2280 GCA_964515325.1 uncultured Roseburia sp.
ATGTTGGAAACAAGTTTTATGGATGTTCAAATTATCCAAAATGCAGATATATACAGAATATTACAAAATAGAGATAAATATGTTGTTCACACTAAGGAAAATAAATGGGAAAATGGTATTCATTATGTCAAGTAAATTTATACCACAAGTATAATTTACAAACTAATTTTTTCGTGATATGATGACGATGTAATTAAGAGAAAAGCGGAACGGAAAATGTTCCAGAAAGGAAAAAGACATGAAAGCAATGAATCGTTTATATAGTTTATATAGTGAAAGTAGCCTTTTGGCACATCTCGATAAATACGAGTTGGGCTTCAATTTTGTGCACTCATCTTTTGATAAGCATAAACGAGGAAATTGTGTTTTATATACCTGCTTGCAATAAACATATTGCAAGAATAGATTTAAACATGTTTTTAGCGTACCGCTTACCTTAATGATGGGTAGGCGGTATTTTATTTGTAGCAAAAGCCCGACGAGCGAAAGAGGTGCTCGCACATCATTTCATTCGTCGGGCGTAAGAACAGCAAGAGGCTATGCATCGAGCTGTTCGCTTGCGTAATCGAGTAGGAATCAGCCTACTCGATTAGCAAAAGCCTGACAAGTGAAAGCGGAAAGGAAGATAATTATGTTTGAGATTAAAGGAAAAGTAAATACAGCTATATGCTATGCAACAATAATCGAAAATGAAGCAATAGAGCAAATAAGAAGAATGTGCGATTATGAATTTACTGCTGGCTCTAAGGTTAGAATTATGCCGGATGTTCATGCGGGAAAAGGTTGCACTATAGGTACAACTATGACTGTTATAGATAAAGCGGTTCCTAATGTGGTAGGAGTGGATATCGGATGCGGTATGTATACCGTAAATCTTGGAAATGTAGAGATAGATTTTGAAAAGTTAGATGAGGCATGCCATTATGTACCGTCAGGAATGAATGTATGGCAGGGCAGACAGGAACATTTTGACTTAGAGCAGCTTCGTTGCTTTAGAGAACTTAAGGATAGCAAGAGGTTGGAGAGAAGTTTAGGAACTCTTGGAGGTGGAAATCATTTTATTGAGATTGATAAGGCAATGGATGGCACAAAATATCTTGTAATACATACAGGAAGCCGTAATCTTGGAAAGCAGGTTGCTGAAATATATCAGAAACTTGCAGTTGAGTTAAATCGCGGTATGGAGGATTATTTTGAGCAGAGAGATGAAATAATCAGAACATATAAGGCGCAAGGAAGACGAAGCGAAATCCAGGATGCATTGAAGGCGATTGCACATAAAAAGGCAAATGGACCAACATCGATTCCAGAGGATTTATGCTATCTTTATGGAAAATATTTTGAAGATTACCTTACGGATGTAGAAATATGTCAGCAGTTTGCCAAGAGAAATCGTGAGCTTATTGCGAAGATAATTCTTGGAAAGTGTGGCTTAACAGCAGTGGACGCATTTCATACCATTCATAATTATATTGATACAGATGAAATGATTTTAAGAAAAGGGGCAATTGCGGCCCATAAGGGAGAGAAAGTGCTGATTCCAATTAATATGAGAGATGGAAGCGTGCTTGCTGTTGGAAAGGGAAATCCTGAGTGGAATTATTCGGCACCTCATGGTGCAGGAAGAGTGATGTCTAGAGCAGGGGCAAAAAAGTCCTTGTCAATGGACGAGTACAAGAAGCAAATGGAGGGAATTTATACAACCTCCGTAAATGAGGATACATTGGATGAAGCTCCTATGGCGTACAAATCTTTAAAAGACATCATAGATGTTATTGAAGAGTCCGTAGAAGTGATTGAAGTACTAAAACCTATTTATAATTTTAAGGCATCAGAGCCGGCAAAGTTTGGGAAGAACATGAGATAATTCCTTATGCCGGCAAATGCCGGAAAGGAGGAAGTCATGGCTATTCCAACTATAGACATGGTAAGAACAGGACAGAATATCTGCAGACTTCGAAAGCTCGCAGGAATTACTGTAAAAGATTTGCAGGAAATATTTGGATTTGCCACACCACAGGCTATATACAAGTGGCAGCACGGAACAGCGTTGCCAACTATCGATAATTTGGTAGTGTTGGCAGATGTTCTGGGAGTAAAGATTGATGATATTTTGGTTATGACAGACATGAAGATTTCATTGTCTGCTTGAAAAAAGTGAATAAGGCGGGCCAGTGATGGCTCGAAAATGGGTAGGTATACCGTAATTGGTAGCGGGCCAGACAGTAAATGGGGTGCAGTAATTGTTATGTTTGTTGGAGTACAAAACGGGACACTGTG
>CAZESO010000337.1:0-2278 GCA_964515325.1 uncultured Roseburia sp.
AAAGGAATAGCACTTACAAGAGAAAAATTGATTAATGAAGTATGGGGATATGATTACTTTGGTGATGACAGAACTCTTGATACGCATATTAAGCTTCTTAGAAGCAGCCTTGGAGAATATAGAAAATTTCTTGTCACATTGAGAGGAGTTGGATATCGATTTGAAGCATAAGATAAGAATTAAGTGGAAAATATTCATATATATGCTTGCTTTTACAGCGATACTCATTGCGTTGCTTTGGATTTTACAGACAGTATATCTTGAAGAGTTTTATAAAATGGTTAAGACTAATGAAGTAGATAATGCTATTGAAAATGTAGCGTCCATAATAGATGATGACGAGATAGACACGGCCATTGAAACAATAAGTACAAATTATGATATGTCAGTTGCTTTGGTTAATTCAAATGGTGTTGTAACTAATCTTTCAGGTGATGACAATGATAATTATATAAGTTATATTACAGTTGCAAAAAGGGCTGAGCTTTTTGAAGAGGCAACGAAAAATGATAATGAATATGTTGTCAATGATTTTATCGAAGCCTTTGAGGACGTGCAAAGTGAATATTGGCAGAATATTCCACCTGAAATTAGAGATACCGGATTTGAAGATAAATATAAGAAACATGAAAATAACGGATATAATATGATGCCTAATATGCCAATACAAATTGAAACGTCCAGTGTTTTGAAAATTAATATAGTTGAAAATGCAGAAGGAAAAGAAGTTGGTATATTTGTATATAGTGTCATAACTCCGGTAGGTGCAACAGTACAAACATTAAGAATTCAGCTTGTATGCATATCTGTTATAATGATTGTATTAGCTTTTATATTGGCGTTAGTAATGTCATGGATAATATCAAAGCCTATGGTGGATATTAATACTACAGCCAAGAAAATGGCAAAGGGTAATTATGATGTTAAGTATAAAGGCGATGGATATTTGGAGGTTGCGGAACTTTCGAGAACATTAAACGACACGGCAGTTGAACTTTCAAAGACAGAAAAGTTGCAACGTGAACTTATTGCTAATGTATCACATGATTTACGAACTCCTCTTACAATGATTACGGCATATTCAGAGGTTATGAGAGATATTCCGGGAGAAAACACGCCGGAAAACAATCAGGTTATTATAGATGAAGCCAGAAGACTTTCATTGTTGGTTAATGATTTACTTGATATATCAAAGCTTCAGGCCGGAGTTATAGAATATGATATGAAGGAGTACAATCTTACAGAAAGCATACAATCCGCTGTGGAGAGAATTCAAAAGCTTGTTGAAAATGACGGATATAAGATTGAGTTTAAGTACAATGGAGATGTATTTGTTAAGGCTGATGAATATAAAATATATCAGGTAATTTACAATTTGATTAATAATGCCATTAATTATGCCGGTGATGATAAGAACATAACAGTTCAGCAGATATGTGCAGGCAGTGTGGTAAGAATCGAAGTAATTGATAAAGGTAAGGGCATTGCCAAAGATGAGCTACACAATGTTTGGGATAGATATTACAAGGTTGATAAAAGTCATAAACGTGCAGTAGCAGGTACAGGATTGGGCTTGTCAATTGTAAAAAACATTTTATCAGCACATGATGCAAAATATGGTGTTATCAGTAAAGAAGAAGAAGGCAGTACATTTTGGTTTGAATTGAAAACACTATAAAGGAGGTGGCGATATTGCCGATAGAAGTATTTAGCAGATATGAGAAAAAGTATGTTGTAAATAGGGAGCAAATGGAATGGCTTAGAGAAAAAATTTCTGAGTATATGTATGCAGATAAGCATAATCAGAATGGTAGAATGTATAATATTGCAAATATATATTATGATACACCGGAGGATTTACTTATTGGTCGTTCTATTGAAAAGCCTGAATATAAAGAAAAATTGAGACTTAGAAGCTATGGTATTCCAGAGCTTGATGATAAGGTCTTTTTAGAAATTAAGAAGAAATATAAAGGTCTTGTTAACAAGCGAAGAACAACGCTTAGATTAAGAGAGGCCTATAATTTGGTTGATAATGGAGTCGTACCTGGAGAAACAGAATATATAAATAAGCAGGTATTGAATGAAATACTATTCTTTTTACAAAGATATGATTTACAGCCAAAGGTTTATATAACATATGACAGATATGCATATTTTTCAAAAACAGACAATGACTTTAGACTAACATTTGATACCAATATTAAGACCAGAAGAAAAGATTTACGTCTGGAGGCAGGAGGTTATGGAGAATTGCTTATGGGTGACGACTTCTGGC
>CAZESO010000338.1:0-2270 GCA_964515325.1 uncultured Roseburia sp.
CAATATTTTCAAATTTAATTTTTCTGATATCCGCATTATATTTAGTTATCTTTTCATTTATAAGCTTATCAATATCACCACTACCACTTCTTGTAGCCGCAAGTAAAATACATTTAGATAAAACCACGTCAGGCTTGTACCATCTGTCCATGTTTGAAAGAGAATCACCACCAACAATAAAGTAAAAATTATCATTAGGATATTCTTCTTCAAGCAAAGTTAAGGTTTCAGCTGTGTATACATAACCTTTACGACTAAGCTCAAAGTCAGAAAATTCCATATAATCATAGTCTTTAATGGCAAGCTTAACCATATTACATCTATGTTCGATATTCGTTATAAACTTGTCTGCCTTGTGAGGAGGCGTAGGTGAAACCATTATCCAAATCTTGTCCAATTTGTGCTGTTCATACGCTGCTTTTGCAAGTTCAATATGTCCATTATGGATAGGATCAAAGGTACCACCCAGTATTCCTATTTTTGCCATGGTAAAACCTCCATTGTTAATCATAAAGTGTCATTCACAAACATTTTTATTTAGGCAATTGAATCTTCTTATTTTCCTTTGATTCTTTGTATAAAACAATTCTTCTACCGATTGTCTGTACTACTTCTGAACGAGTTCTTTCAGCAAGTACAACAGATAATTCCTTAATATCATCCATACAATTCTTTAAAACATTTAATTTAATAAGCTCTCTTGCTTCTAAAGCCTCTGCAACAGCATTAACCATTTCAGGTGTTAAGCTGCTTTTGCCAATGTGAAGTATTGGGTCAATATTCATAGCAAGACCTTTTAAATAAGCTCTCTGTTTTGTTGTCATAGTTTACCTCTTTTCTTATTTGTGATAGAAACAATTCATGACAGTTCGAAAATGCTACGCATTTTCTCAACTGGAGATTATTCCAATAGAAATATATAACAACTCATTTCTTTGTGAGCAAGCTCCCAAGAACTGAGTTTTCATATATTTCTGCTGTCATGAATTGTTACTTGTAGTAATCAAACGCATGTCCGTAAATTTTTACGGTATCGCCGTCTTCAATGCCAAGCTCCTCAAGCTGGTCTAAAATACCATTATCTTTCATAAAGTTTTGGAAGAACATAAAGCCCTTTTCTGATTCAAGGTTAGTATAACCAAGCATCTTTTCGATACGAGGTCCCTCAATATAGAATACGCCTTCTTCATCCTCATCCTTCCATACTTCAAATGGTTCTTCAGGATTGTCATAAAAGCTTTCCGGATCAAATTCCTGTTCAAAGATAACCGGAGCATCATCCATGGTATCAAGAATCTGCTGTGTAGCATATAAAAGCTCTTTTAAACCTTTGCCGCTAACTGCTGAAATAGGGAATACCTTTATGCCCTGTGGCTCAAATTCTTCCTTTATTCTTGCAATATTGCTATCTTCTTCATCATATATAGCATCAATTTTGTTTGCTGCAATAAGCTGTGGGCGCTTAAGCATATCCGGATTGTATGCTTCAAGCTCTTTGTTAATAGTCTTTATGTCTTCAACCGGGTCTCTGCCTTCAACACTAGCTGCATCAACCATGTGAATAATAACCTTTGTTCTTTCAATGTGCTTTAAGAATTCATGACCAAGACCAATACCCTCGCTTGCACCCTCAATAAGTCCAGGGATATCAGCAATTACAAAGCCTTTTGCATCATCAAGGTCAACAACGCCTAAGTTTGGATTAAGAGTTGTGAAATGATAGTTGGCAATCTTTGGTCTTGCATTTGTAACTCTTGATAAAAATGTAGACTTACCAACATTTGGGAAACCAACAAGACCTACATCTGCGATTACCTTTAACTCAAGAATTACATATAATTCCTTACTTGGTGTACCAGGCTTTGCATACTTTGGAACCTGCATTGTAGCTGTTGCGTAATGCTGATTACCCTTGCCACCACGACCACCTTTTAATATTACCTGACGCTTATTATCACCAGACATATCTGCAATAACCTTGCCTGATTCGGCGTCCTTTATTACTGTTCCTTCTGGAACCTTTATAATTAAATCCTGACCGTTTTTACCATGCTGATTTCTCTTGCCACCTTCTTCACCCGGTTCAGCAACATACTTTCTAACATGTCTAAAATCTGTCAAAGTATTAAGTCCTAAGTCAACCTCGAATATAATGTCACCGCCGTCGCCACCATCGCCACCGTCGGGACCGCCATTTGGTACGAAAAGTTCACGTCTAAAACTGACATGTCCATCTCCGCCTTTTCCTGATTTAATAAATATTTTTGCGC
>CAZESO010000339.1:0-2240 GCA_964515325.1 uncultured Roseburia sp.
GTGGAATTTCACAAAGTTCTTAATTGATAGAGCAGGAAATGTTGTTGCAAGATTTGAACCAACAACAGATATGGATGAAGTAAAGAATAAGGTTAGAGAATTATTATAAGAAGAATTTTACAAAAGAATTAAGAAAGGACGGTTTATTATGGAATACATTTACAAGACAGAGAATGTTTGTGCAGGAAGAATCAAGGTTGAAATAAATGACGATATTATCACTAATGTAGAATTTTTAGATGGTGGATGTAATGGGAATCTTAAAGCTATACCAAAGCTTGTAGATGGAATGACGGTTTCACAGATAGAGGAAACATTAGGTGGTATCACATGTGGTAGAAGACCAACTTCTTGTGCTGACCAGCTTACAAAGGCTGTAAGAGCAGCATATGAAAAAGAGCAAGCAAATTAGTGATGAAAGATCATTGAATCATCTAATAAATTGTGATAAATTTAATAGAGTGTCTGTTATAAATGAAATACAAGGAGAGAGAAAAATGGCAACAAATTATGATGCATTAAAATTAGAGAACCAGCTTTGTTTTCCGCTTTATGCTTGTGCAAAGGAAGTAGTTAGAAAGTATAAGTCGTGTTTAGATAACATAGATTTGACTTATACACAGTATATTGCAATGATGGTTCTTTGGGAAAAGAAAGAGATTAATGTTAAAGAGCTTGGCAGTTTCCTTTATCTTGATTCAGGAACATTGACACCAGTTCTTAAAAAGCTTGAATCAAAGGGTTATATAGTCAGAAGTCGCAGTAAGATAGATGAGAGAAATCTTGATATTCATATCACAAAAGAAGGTGAGGCATTAAGAGATAAAGCTGTAGATATTCCGAAAAAAATCGGAGGATGCGTAAATTTGGAACCGGAAGAGGCTATGGAACTTCATAGATTATTGTACAAGATTTTGACAAATATATAATTAAGGAAGTAAATAATCTGTCATATAGTTTTATTTTGAATATCCAATTTTCTTAGTACAGTCACAATTGGTATAATAAGCATTCCACAAAAGAAATTGCTTATACCATGTAAAAAATCCCATGGAAGTCCTGCGATAATCCAAGCGATGGTTGTTTTAAAATCAAAGCCAAACATAATAGCCTGAGCAGGAGCATAAAGAGTTCCAAATAAAAAGCCGTGCAGTGCACAAACAATCATATATACAATTGGCGCTGCTTTTTTAGGCATTTTTTGGGGAAGAAGCATGGTTATACCCCAAAGAATTGTCCAAACATACAAATATGGAACCCACCATATTGAAAATCCGGCAAAAAGCCCATTGAGTAATACATAGATATATATTGGGTACAAAGCTTTTTTTCTATATACAATTGTGAATGCAATAGTAAATACGCCAAGAAGATGTACATTTGGAAATGCTTCCATAATCATTTTTGATGCGTACATAAGTGTACCCAGCATTGCAAATACAGTTAATTCTTTGGTTGTTAGTTTCACTATTTTTCCACCTTAAATGTATATGTTTTTCCAGCTTCAACATCTGTAGAATCAACCCCTGACATTGCATACTCTCCATCAATATAGAAAGCCCAGTAGGTCTTGTCCGCATCATAATCAGCTGTGATACCATTAACTTTTTTTACATATAAACCATAGTCACCAGCTTCGCCTTCAATTAAATTATGTTCAAAAAGAGCGTCGCCAACAGTTTTTTTGTCTGTATGAATTTCAAAAGCTGTTTCATTTCCGTCTTTGTCAACAACTGTGAAATTAAATTTTGTTTTACCTTCGCCTAAAACATTGCTGTCGGAGTCGTTATGGTTTTTGTCAACATCAGCTTCATTATTTTTAGTTTCTTCGGTTGATTTGTCATCACATGCTGTCATACATAATGCCATTGTCATGATAAGCATTGCAGTAAGAAGTAATGATGATAATTTGTTTCTTAATTTCATTTGTATGTTTCCTTTCGATTACATAATATTTACCTCAAGTAAAAACAAAAATATCCTTCACCACTTGGCAAAGGATAACACACAAATATGCCCATGAATCATTGAGATTCATAGGTATTTCATGTACTACCAGTTACTCGTGGCATTAAAGCAAACGCTTTATGTACTATAATCAGGCAGGTCTCCCGGCTTATAGCTCATCGCATCTGTCGCCTTCCCAGTTTCCCAGTGGCAAATATGTACAAGGTACATAGTGACATAGCTCCCTAATTACGGTGACGAGTTCGTACAGGATTTGCACCTGTTTCCCTTTT
>CAZESO010000340.1:0-2238 GCA_964515325.1 uncultured Roseburia sp.
TATCGTTGTAAATAAATGGGATGCCATTGAGAAAAATGACAAGACCATTTATGAACATACCAACAAGATTAAAGAAACATTATCATTTATGCCATATGCTGAAATGTTATTTATTTCAGCCATGACCGGACAGAGGCTTAATAAGTTATTTGATCTTATTGATGTGGTTATTGAAAATCATTCAATGAGAGTTGGTACAGGTGTATTAAATGAAATTATGGCAGAAGCAGTTGCATTGCAGCAGCCACCATCAGATAAAGGCAAGAGACTTAAACTTTACTATATTACACAGGTTTCAGTTAAGCCACCAACCTTTGTAATATTTGTTAATGATAAAGAGCTTATGCACTTCTCGTATACAAGATATATTGAGAATAAAATTAGAGATGCCTTTTTATTCAAGGGCACACCTCTTAGATTTATTATACGAGAGAGAAAAGAGAAGGAGCAGTAAAAGATGGAAGTTTTATACAGAATTATAGCCCTTATTGTTGGTTATTGCTTTGGGTTATTTAATACCGGTTATATATATGGTAAGATGAAAGGTATTGACATAAGAGAGCATGGTAGTGGTAATGCAGGAACTACCAATGCAATGAGAGTGTTAGGTAAAAAAGCAGGTATTATGACATATGTCGGAGATATGCTAAAAGCACTTATTGCAGGATGTCTTATGAGATTTGTATTTTGTGGTCTGATTCTTGATACAAGTGAGGATTTTGCATTTCTTATAATGATATATACTTGTATGGGTGTAATATTGGGACATAATTTCCCGTTTTACATGGGCTTTAAAGGTGGTAAAGGTATAGCTGCTTCTTCAGGTGTTATAGGTGCAACCTTAGATATTAGAATTTGGATTATATCATTAGCAATTTTTGTTATTGTTGTTGCAGTTACTAAATATGTATCGGTTGGTTCAATGATTTTGCTTGTATCATTCTTTATCCAGATAGTTGTATTTAGCCAAATGGATATACTTTGGGGTATGGATTCTACAAGCTCACATCTTACAGAATGCTATATTTTAGTTTTGGCTATGGCTATATTGTCAGTTGTAAGACATAGAGCTAATATCGTTAGATTAATGAATGGAACTGAGAATAAAGTTGGTCAGAAAAAGAAACAAGAACAAGGAAAGGAAGCATAAGAAAATGTCAGATGTATGCGTGTTAGGTGCAGGAGCATGGGGACTTGCACTTGCTCTTGAATTAAATAAAAACGGAAATAATGTTACTGTTTGGACTAAGCTTGAAAGTGAAGCAGAAATGCTTATTAATGACAGAGAAAACAAGGTTAGTCTTCCGGGTATTAAAATACCACAAAATATTGATATTACAACATCAATTGAGGATGCAGTAAAGGATAAGGCTATTATTGTTTTAGCTGTTGCATCCAAATTTATCAGAAGCACATCAGCTGCTATTAAAGGTCACATTAAGGATAAGCAGATTATTGTTAATGTTGCTAAGGGTATCGAAGAGGATTCTCTTATGACTATGACTGATATTATAAGTGATGAACTTCCTACAGCAGATGTTTGTGTACTGTCAGGTCCGACACATGCAGAGGAGGTTAGTCGTGGATTGCCTACACTTTGTGTTGTTGGTGCAAAATCAAGAACAACAGCCGAATTGGTTCAGAATGCATTTATGAATGATACATTTAGAATATACATAAGTCCTGACATACTCGGTATTGAACTTGGCGGTTCTATCAAAAATGTTATTGCTTTAGCCGCAGGTATGCTTGATGGTCTTGGTTTTGGTGATAATTCCATGGCGGCCCTTATTACAAGAGGTATGGCTGAAATTACAAGACTTGGACTTGCTATGGGAGCTAAGATTGAAACACTTAATGGTTTATCAGGTGTTGGTGATTTGATTGTTACCTGCCAGAGTCAGCATAGTCGTAACAGACGAGCAGGAAAGCTTATGGGACAGGGTATGAGCATGGATGAAGCCATGACAGAAGTTAAACAGGTTGTTGAAGGTGTATATTCAGCAAAAGCAGCTAAGAAGCTTGCTTCAAAGTATAATGTAAATATGCCGATTGTAACAGAGGTAAATGCTGTATTATTTGAAGGTAAGTCTATGGATGAGGCTATAAGCTCACTTATGGGAAGAGATAGAAAAAGCGAGATAACAAACGCAGATTGGAGATAGAATTATGAATAAGAAACCATTTGTAACATTAGAACAGATTAAAGAGATTACTAAAACATACCCAACACCATTT
>CAZESO010000341.1:0-2203 GCA_964515325.1 uncultured Roseburia sp.
AACGAAAATAAAAAGGAAGAAGAGAAAGAAGAAAAAGAAGAAAAACCAATAGAGTTTGTTGAGATTCAGGAAGAAAAAAAGACAGGTATATATTATGAAACTGAGTATATCCGTGCTGAGGAGAGCTCGGATGTTGTGGATAAAGACACTTTGATAAAATATGATAATGGTATGAAATTATGGTCTGTAGAGTTTGAAGAATTTAATATTCATGACTATGCGACTAATGGTGATATTACAGTAGTTTATGGGTGGACTTTATGGAATGAAGAGTTGCAGACATTTTATGCTTGGATGGCATTGGTAGATAATCAGGGAAATGTTATTTGGAAAAAGGTTGAAGATAATCCTAAGGATTTATATTGTATAGATGAAGCTGTTATTGAAGAGGATTGCATTGTTGTATTTGGAAATGCAGGTTCGGATAGTGTTTATATGGCAAAATACAATTTTGATGGAGAACAAACATTTTATAAAGCAAATGAAGGATTTTTGGGTCATATTAGTCAATATGTAAAATCTGGTGAAAGTTATATTGTACACCTTGAAGGTGGAAGAGGTATTGATGAGAACGTTTGCAGATTTGAACAGGATGGAAACTGTAAAACAATTTTTGTTTGTTCAGGTGAAAAAAACAATTATTATATTGTTGATATGTTAGAACATAATGGGAATGTATATTTTAGTGCAGAGTTGGAAGGAGAAATATTTATGCCATCAAGTTTTGATTGGGAAAAAGATTTCTATGAATATAAAGGGCATTCATATCTGAGAAAAAGTGTTTTGAATGATTATAAGAATTCCAAGAAGTCTGTGTTATTTAAATATAATATAGATAGTGGAGAGGTAGAGGCTATACAAAAAGTGTTAAGCGCCATACCGGCTGAGTTGGAAGTTAACAAAAATAATGAATTAGTATGGAATTTGGAGGAAATTATAACAGCAGGATTTTCACCGGAGACATCTTCATTTAGTATTTATTCAAATACTCAGGTTAGCCAGTGTATATTTGATGAAAATGGTGAGTTTTTGGAGATGAAGAAAACAGATGAAATAAGGTATTTTCAAGAGTAATTAAGAGTTTATTGCCAGACAAAATGTTTGGCAATTATTTTTTTGAAAAAAAGAGTTGACAAACAAAATTAAATTGTGTACAATGTGATTAACAAAAATAAATTGCGCGCAATTAAATTTAACAAAACTCATAGAACTAAAAGCGATGCTAAGACTATTAAGAGGTCTTAAGAATGGAGGAAAAAGATGGGCTTTTATGACTACACAGTAAAGGATGCAGAAGGTAATGATGTAAATATGAAGGATTATGAAGGTAAGGTATTATTGGTTGTTAATACTGCAACAGGTTGTGGATTTACACCACAATATGATGGTTTGCAGAATTTATATGAAAAGTACCAGGATAAAGGATTTGAAATTCTTGATTTCCCATGTAATCAGTTTGGCAATCAGGCACCGGGAACTGAAGAAGAGATTGGTAACTTCTGCCAGTCAAGATATGGAATAACCTTTAAGTTGTTTAAAAAAATAGAAGTTAATGGAGCTAATGAGGAACCATTATTCGGATATCTTAAGTCTCAGAAAGGTGGAGTAATGGGTAAGAATATTAAGTGGAATTTCACAAAGTTTTTGGTTGACCGTAATGGAAATGTAGTGGATAGATTCGCACCAACAACAGAGCCAAAAAAGATTGAAGAAAAGATAGCAAGTTTATTATAAAAAGAAAGTGGAGGATTTTATTATGAATATTTTTGATTTTAATGTAATTGATGCAAATGGTAATGAAGTATCTTTAAAGGAGTATGAAGGAAAGGTTATACTTGTAAACAATTCAGCAACAGAATGTGGATTTACACCGCAGTATGATGAATTACAGGATATGTACGAAGCTTATGGTAATGATGGCTTTGTAGTTCTTGACTTCCCATGTAATCAGTTTGGAAATCAGGCACCTGGCTCTACAGAAGAAATTATAGATTTCTGTGATTCTAAGTTTGGTATTACATTCCCTATCTTTGATAAGATTGAAGTAAATGGTGAAAATGAAAGTCCATTATACACATATCTTAAATCACAGAAGGGATTTGAAGGCTTTGATGAAGAACATGAATTGACACCTGTTTTAAATCAGATTTTGAGCGGTGTAGATCCAAATTATATGAATACAAGTGACATTAAGTGGAATTTC
>CAZESO010000342.1:0-2200 GCA_964515325.1 uncultured Roseburia sp.
AACATACTTCCAGCCAATGGCAACAGGTTTCTTTAAAGTATATAGTTCGGCAACAGAACATTTTTGGTGCTGTACAGGTTCAGGTATGGAAAGCTTTTCAAAGCTTAATGATAGTATTTATTACAAAGACGATGCAGCTGTATATGTTATTCAGTTTGTATCTTCAAAGGTTACGGATGAAGATAAGAATATCGTATTAACACAGGAATCGGATATTCCAAACAGTGATACTACAAAATTTACAGTTAATACAGTATCAGGTGATACAACGGATGCGGATATCGTTCTTAGAGTTCCTGATTGGGCAGCAGGTGATGTTACCGTTAAGATTAATGGAGCAGCAAAGGAAGTTAAGGTTGTAAATAACTTTATTACGTTATCTGATACATGGAGCAATGGAGATACAATTGAGTATTCTATTCCGATGGAAGTTGTAGCATATGACCTTCCGGATAATGAAAATGTAATTGCATTTAAGTATGGTCCGGTTGTACTTAGCGGTAATCTTGGAACAGAAAGTATGAAGACATCGACAACAGGTGTTAATGTTACAATTCCATTATTAAATGTAGCTATTAATAATACAATAAAGATTACAGATGGAACAATTGCTCAGTGGCTTGAAAATGTTGCAGATAATGTTGTTAAGACAGATGGCAAGCTTGAGTTTACATTAAAGGGAACTGATAGAGGAGATGTGGTATTTACACCTCATTATCAGGTATATGAACACAGATATGGAATTTACTTCAAGTTGGCTGACAGTACAACAGGAGTGGAAGAAAATGATGATGACAAATATGAAGTAATTGACAGTCTTCCTGTTGCCAATGACCAGTATGAATTTTCGCATAATATGCAGGCTGAAAATTCTTCAACAGGTATGCATAAAGGTCTTAACTATCGTGATGCATCAGCAGGCGGATTTTTCAGCTATGAATTGGCAGTAGATGAAAATGCAACTAACTATCTTGTGGTTAAATATTTCAGTGGAGATGCAGGAAGGGCATTCAGTATTTATGTTGATAATCAGCTATTAGAAGAAGTTACACTTGAAGATGTTGACCCGGATAATTTTTACGAGGTATACTACGAATTGCCGGCAGAAATGGTTGCAGGCAAAGAAAAGGTAACAGTTAAGTTTGCAGCTGACAAGAACAATTTTGCCGGTGGTATCTTTGATAAGATTAGTATGGTTAAGGAAAAAGGCTCTGTGGTTGAAAAGCCAACACAAAATTCGGAAGAAAAAACAGAAGCCCAAACAACCACAGAAGCTAAGAATGATAATGTAAATGAGGATGGAATTAATCCTGTAATTATAATTGTTATAATTGCTGTGGTAGCTATTGTTGCGATAGTTGTTGTAATAATAGCTAAGAAGAAATGTAAAGTTAAAAAGGACGAAGATGCAGAATAATGAATAAGCTAAATTCTTCTCTTTCATAAATTATAAATGTTTGGAGCTATAAAAATGGTTCTAAATCAGGAAGCGGCTATCCTATTAATGAGTAATTGTCAATGGGGTAGTCGCTTTTTGTGTGTATAAAAAATGACATAATGTGCAAAAATGTGACATAATGTGCAAGTGATATTTTCATTTTGTTTGGTTTGAGTGATAATGAAAGTGAGTTTTTTATAAAATTATGTTTATATAAAGGAGAAGTAATATGAGTAAAATTAAAAGAATTGTGGCAATGGTAATTGTGTGTGCATTATTGATTGCACAGACATATGTAGCATATGCTATGTCAGGTGAAGATAATCTTCAAAATGATTATCTTACAGTTCAGGTAAGATGTAAACAATACAATAATGGAAGCACGACAATATTAGGAAAATCTCTTACAGTGGATAAACTTGGCGACATATCAGAAGGTATATTACTAATGATGTATTTGCAGGAAGTAACATCATATGATGATTTTATGTATGCGAATACATCATATGATGAGGATGAATATATATATTCAAAGAGAAATGTAGAATTTTATTGTGATAGTGTTGGTGTTAAAAATATTATTATTGCAGAAAATGATATAAATATATATTCAACAACATTTACATCTGAGGAAGGCACCATAATATATTCAAAGAATGGAAATATTAATATAGGTGTGGGACAGATGGATTATAATGGGATGATTTATGCACCAAACGGAAGCGTGAATATTAATGCTAGTACTGCTAATGTGAACGGATT
>CAZESO010000343.1:0-2182 GCA_964515325.1 uncultured Roseburia sp.
AGCACTTGCCAGAGCTTTGTATAAAAACGCTCCTATTGTTGTGCTTGATGAACCGACAGCGGCATTGGATGCCATTGCAGAGAGTAAAATGTATGAGGATTTTGACAGTTTGGTTGATGGGAAAATGGCTGTTTATATTTCTCATAGATTGGCAAGTACAAGATTCTGTGATGAAATAGTTATGTTTGATAATGGAGAGCTTATTGAATATGGTACTCATGATGAGCTTATGAAGGCTGATGGAAAGTATGCCGAAATGTTTGAGATGCAGGCACACTATTATAAGGAGGGACAAAATGATGAAGCAGTTTAAGGAAAAAATATCAAAATGCTTTTCGGTGTGTGGTTTCTTCTATGGGAAAGTAACTAAGGAAAAGTCGAGCTATCCGGTGATTATTATTTTATGCATAATTGCAACCGCGCTGGCACCATTTATAAACATTATTTTTCCAAAGCATATTATAAATGAATTGATGGGAGAGCAGGATTTAGGAAGATTAGCATTATACATAACTGCAATTGTTGTAGGAAATTATAGCTTTTCTGTTGTGATTCGTATTCTGCAGGAAACCAGAAGTAAGCATGAGGATTGGTTTGGTAGAATGTTTGATTTGATGATTTCTAAGAAATCTATGGAAATGAAATTTGAAAATACTGAGAAGGAAAGTTCAATAGAAGCAGAGCAAAAGGCTGAAACAGGAATGTCATGGTATTCAGGGGGGATCAGAGGAATGACAGACTGTGTGATGGGTATTTGTTCAGCAGTAGTTACATTTGTGGGTGTTGCATATATTCTGGTTAGGATATCACCATGGATTTTGTTGGTTTCAATGATAGCAGTATGTGTGAATGCATTTTGTACTTCCAAAATAAATCAGGCATCTCAAGAGGTGTTTGAAAAAACACCAGCCATTAATAAGTTTTATTCTTACATCTATACTAAGATTACATTTCGTGAGTATGCAAAGGAGTTAAGATTATATAATGGAACTGAGCTTATAGAAAGGAAAGCCATACAAAATGCAAAGGATTTAAACAAGATGGACAATGAATGTGCAGTTAAGCAGTTTAAATGGGGGATTCCAGGAGTTGTTGCATCTTCACTAAGTTATGGATTTTCATATTGTTATCTAGGAATAATGGCAATTAAAGGAAAGATTTCTGTTGCAGAATTTGTTATGTGCATAACCGCAATTGAGACATTTACAAATAATTGTCTTCTTCCTATCATAAATAATGCACAGCAGCTTATGATGAAATGCAATTTTATGAGTGGATTTATTGAATTTATGAATCTGGATAATGAGAAGGAAATAGGTTCAGAGTTGATAAAAAAAGAAGATTTTGATGAGATTGTCTTTAGAAATGTATCCTTTAAATATCCGGGGGCAGAAGATTATATTTTGAAGGATATTAATTTGACAATTCAAAAGGGGGAGCGTTTGTCAATTGTGGGCTTGAACGGAGCTGGAAAGACAACTTTAGTGAAGCTTATCTGTAGATTGTATGATGTGACAGAGGGCGAGATTCGAATAAATGGAAAGAATATTAATGAGTATTCTTATGTTGAATATATTAAGTTGCTTGCTGTGGTATTTCAGGATTTCAAAATGTTTGGATATACCTTGGATGAAAATATCAGCTTGGGTGTAATAGAAAACGATATGAAATCTATATATGAAGTCAGTGGAATTACAGAATGGGTTAATGGTTTGGCACAAAAAGGTGATACCATTATGTGCAAAGATTATGATTCAGAAGGCATAGAGCCATCAGGAGGTCAGGGTCAGAAGGTAGCTATTGCAAGAGCGTTATATCGTAATGCGCCTGTTGTTATACTTGATGAACCAACAGCAGCGCTTGATCCGGTTGCAGAGTATGAAATATATAATAGATTTCATCAGTTAGTAAGAAACAAGACAGCGATTTATATATCACACCGTTTATCTTCATGTAAATTTTGTGACAGGATTATTGTATTGGCTGATAAAAAGATACAGGAAATAGGCTCACATGATGAATTGATGGAGAAAAAAGGATTGTATGCACAGATGTTTAGTACACAGGCAGGGTGGTATGTGGGAGAATAGTTTAAAGAATATATAAGGGTGTCTTACGGAGTTTTATTTATTGTACGAGGTACTATGAAAAGTTTCTTTTTTGTAGTACCTCGACTTTTTTT
>CAZESO010000344.1:0-2179 GCA_964515325.1 uncultured Roseburia sp.
ATGGGTGACGACTTCTGGCTTATGGAAGTAAAGAGCTTGTACAGCTTTCCACAATGGTTTGTAGATCTGTTGTCTGAAAAGAATATTTATACGCAATCGTTTTCTAAATATGGAAATGAATATAAAAAATTTATAAGAAATCAGGAGGAAATTTTAAATGTTTGAAACAATGTTTGAAACAACAGCAGAAGGAGTATTAACAGATGGTTCGCTTATAACAGCACTTATATGGGGAATTGTATTGGGCTTTGTAATTAGCCTTACATACATATTTAGTGACAGAGATAAGAAATATTCACCACATTTTGCATTTACATTAGTTATTTTACCTGTAATTGTGGCAATGGTAATCTTACTTATCGGTTCAGATATTGCTAAGGCTATTTCTCTTGGCGGAGTATTTACACTTGTAAGATTTAGAAGTGTACCGGGAGATTCAAAGGATATCACAAATGTATTCTTCACAATGGCAGTAGGTTTGGCTTTAGGTATGGGATATCTTCAGCTTGCAATTGTATTTACACTTGCGGTTTGTGTATTATACTTTGTACTTGTAAGATTCGGATATGGCGTTAGCAGAGCAATTCAGAAGGAACTTAAGATTAATATTCCTGAGAATCTTGAATATGATGGAATATTTGATGATTTATTCAAGGAATACACAAACAAAGCAACATTACAGAGAGTAAGAACAACAAACCTCGGCACATTGTACGAACTTACTTATATTGTTGATATGAAAAAGGACGCAAATGAAAAGCAGTTTATAGATTCTATGCGTTGCAGAAACGGTAATCTTACTATTTCATTGGGACAGGTGCCTACGAGACAGGATGTGCTGTAAAAAGTGGAAAAGATGAGGAGCTTGAAAAAAGCTTCTTTTCTTTTTGCTTAAAAAATGGTATTATATTAAACAGAGATTTTACAGGAGCGTAGGCTTCGGAAAGGTGAGGAAATTATGGCATTTGAAAAGAAAGTATTTGGACAGACAAAGGAAGGTAAGACAGCATATCTTTATACTGTAGAGAATAAGAATGGTATGAAAGCAGTATATACAGATTTTGGTGCTATTTTAGTATCTTTATATGTTGCTGACAGAGATGGCAATATGGATGATGTTGTTTTAGGTTTTGATAATATTGAGGATTATTTTGATAATGGTCCAAACTTTGGTGCAACAATTGGTAGACATGCTAACCGTATTGGTGGAGCAAAGTTTACATTAAATGGTGTTGAATACCAGTTAGATAAGAACGATGGTAATAATAACCTTCATGGTGGCTTTGACGGATATCATAAGAGATTATGGGATACTGCTACTTGCGATGAAGACAACTCAATCACATTCTCATATTTCAGCAAGGATATGGATCAGGGCTTCCCAGGTAATTTCAAGGTATCTGTTAAGTATACATTAACAGATGATAACGAAATTGTTATTGAATATAATGGTGAAACAGATAAGGATACAGTTGTTAACCTTACAAATCATACATATTTCAACCTGTTAGTTGAAGGTAAGGGAACAATCTTAGAGCATAGAATCTGGATGGATTCAGATGAATTTACATTTGCTGATGAAGAGTCTATTCCAAATGGTGAAATTAGAAAAGTTGCAGGAACTCCAATGGATTTCAATGAAGCTAAAACAGTAGCTAGAGATATCAATGAAGATTATGATCAGTTAAAGTTTGGTACAGGTTTTGACCACAACTGGATTCTTAAAACACAGGATGGAAAGAAAGGTTTAGTTGCTAAGCTTTTTGAAGATACAACAGGAAGAATTATGGAAGTGTATACAGATTTACCAGGTATGCAGCTTTATACAGGTAACTTCCTTGATGGAACATTGACAGGTAAGAGTGGTGCAAAATATGTTCAGAGAAGTGGACTTTGCTTTGAAACACAGTATTATCCAAATGCTATCAATGTGCCAAGCTTCCCACAGCCAGTGCTTAAAGCAGGAGAAGTTTACCACACAGTTACATCATACAAGTTCTTAACTGATAAATAAGACGAGGATTATTATGAAGAATCATAATTTTTTTGCGATGTTGTCTCGTATGAAATATATTAACAGATGGGGACTTATGCGTAATACCATCAATGAAAATATTGCGGAGCATAGCTTGGATACAGCTGTTTTAGCTCATGGACTGGCTGTTATCAGCAATACATA
>CAZESO010000345.1:0-2162 GCA_964515325.1 uncultured Roseburia sp.
GTTTTGAAGATGTCAAGACTCTCTGTTAAAAGAGCCTTTCTTCCGATATCTTCTGATTTACCATGACCTGTAACCTTTTCAGCGTACTCAGGTACCATTTCAGGTCTATGAATAATATTTACTATAAATTCACTCATTTTTTAATATCCTATCCTTTCACTGCGCCGCCGGTAATACCTTCAACGTAGAATTTTTGCATTATTATGAATAAAATTGAAATTGGTATAGACACCAATACACCACCTGCACAGAACTGTGCGAAGTACTGATTAATAAGTGTCTTATTGAGCATGTTATACAAACCAATTGAAACTGTCATATCTTGTGCAAGACCTGAATGAAGTATAAGTCTGGCATATACGAAGTCAGCCCAAGGCATAAGGAATGCATTAATGATTGTATAAACAATGATTGATTTTGACATTGGTACAACAATCTGTATAAATGTTCTAAGTTCTGATGCACCGTCAATCTTTGCGGCTTCTCTTAAAGTATCAGGTACTGTATCAAAGAAACCTTTCGCTATCAGATATCCCAGACCTGATGATGCCGAGTATACAAGTATAAGACCTACATGACTGTCTGTAAGACCTGCATTCTTAAGTACGAAGTATACTGCTATCATAGCAAGGATACCAGGGAATAAGTTGATGATTACAGAAAGATTCATAAGTAACTTTCTTGACTTAAATCTCATACAACTCATTGCGTAAGCTACCATAAGCACGAAACATGATGAAATGATACATGTAAATATGGCAACTATTAATGTGTTTTTAAACCATGTCGGAAACATTGCAACTGAATCCGAACCGAATAATAACGCTTTATAATTATCTAATGTAAATGCTTCCGGAACAAACTGTCTGATATTTATACCCTTGTCTGTAGAGAACGAATTCAATACAATCCAAACAATCGGAATAAGCCAAACAGTACAAATAAATACCAGAAAAGCATGCCTTAATATTGAAAATATAACTTTTTTTGCTTTCATATTACTGGAACTCCTTCTCTTTATCGCCTCTTGTCATGAATCTAAATGACACGAGTGTGAATATAGCACAAATTATAAATACAAAAATACCAATAACTGACGCCATTTTATAGTTAGATTCTTCCTGTGTCAGTCTGAATAACCAAGTTACCAAAAGATCGATTTCTCTTGCCTTTGATTGTGCCAATTGCATATCCGTCGTTACATAAACATCCTGCGTCAACAGATAAACTACATTGAAGTTGTTAATATTTCGAACGAAGTCTGTTACCAATGTCGGACCTGTTACTGCAAGCATATATGGCATTGTAATTCTCCAGAATGACTGCCATGAATTTGCACCATCAATCTTAGCGCTTTCTACCATATCAACAGGAATATTAAGAAGTACACCTGTTGCAATAAGCATCTGGTATGGTACACCAACCCAGATATTTATAAGAATAATCATTACCTTTGCCCATGTCGGATCACTTAAAAATGGTATATAATTAAGGTGGTCTGCCACCAAGCCTAAATCCTTAAGCATATTCGTCACGCCGGCATCAGCAAGAATTGTGTTCGCAATACCTTTATCCAAGAAGAAATATCTTACTATAAGTAATGTTACAAACTGTGGTACAGCAATTGTTACAACAAAGATAGTTCTCCAAAACTTTGCACCCTTTGTCTTCTTATTTAATAAGAATTTTGCAAGCATAATTCCAAGGAAATAGTTAGAAAATGTTGCAAAAAACGCCCATATAAGTGTCCATACAAGGACCTTTCTAAACGAATAACCAAATGTAGCTGTAAGTCCTGTTGCAAATAACTGCTTGAAGTTATTAAATCCTACCCAATCAAAGAGGTTTGCAGGTGTCAGATGATATACATCATAATTTGTAAATGCTACCGCAATAAGAATGATAAGCGGTATTATTGTAAATATCACAACACCTAATACAGGAAGTGTTAAAAGTGTAATATGGAATTTTTCATTAATATAGCTCTTGGCATCTTCCTTAAAATTATTTATATGTTTTCCTTCTGATTTAAGCATCTGTAATCTATGTACAGCTCTTAAATTCATAAGCCATGAAGCCAGTAAAACAACCATTACAACTATGGTTATTACACTAAATAACAATATTGTAAATGAATTGTCATAATCATTATACACCGTTTC
>CAZESO010000346.1:0-2157 GCA_964515325.1 uncultured Roseburia sp.
AAGCTGGCATATATGGCAACGGCTCTTTTTGATGAAGAATTATTGGAGAATAATCCTTTTGATGAATACTTTGCAGATTTGGAAGAGGAGATAGATACTTTTGATAAAGAAGGTAGAACTATTTCAAGAGTTATAGTTGGTAAATCCTCTGATGTAACATATTCCACTATAGATGGTGTGAAGTATGCATCACTTGAATGTATATATTATACTAAGACAGAAGATGGTACAACTAAGAATACTACAACATACATACTTAGAAAAGATGAAAATGACAGATGGAAAATATTAGGCTGGCAAGAATTTGTGCCTAATGAATGGGAAGAGTGAATTAAATGAGTAAAGATGTTTTGATATTAGCAATAGAGAGTTCTTGTGATGAAACAGCGGCTTCGGTTGTAAAGAATGGAAGAAGTGTGTTGTCTAATGTTATATCGTCGCAGATTAAATTGCATACATTATATGGTGGAGTTGTACCTGAGATTGCATCCAGAAAGCATATTGAAAATATTAATCAGGTTATTGATGATGCTTTGAAAGAAGCAGATGCAACATTGGATGATATTGATGCGGTTGCGGTTACTTATGGTCCTGGACTTGTTGGTGCATTACTTGTAGGTGTTGCACAAGCTAAAGCTATAGCATTTGCAAAGAAGAAACCATTAGTGGGAGTGCATCATATAGAAGGTCATATTTCGGCTAATTATATAGAACATTTAGATTTAGAACCGCCATTTATTTCATTGGTGATATCAGGTGGTCATACACATTTAGTATATGTAAAAGATTATGGTAAGTATGAAATATTAGGTAAAACCAGAGATGATGCAGTAGGCGAGGCTTTTGATAAGGTTGCTCGTTCTATTGGACTTGGATATCCTGGAGGTCCAAAGGTGGATAAGCTTGCTAAGGAAGGGAATCCTAAGGCAATAGATTTTCCGAGAGCAGTTGTTGAAGGAGCACCTCTTGATTTTAGCTTTAGTGGGTTGAAATCAGCTGTATTAAATCATATAAATATGTGTCAAATGAAAGGCATAGAAATAAATGAGGCGGATATAGCTGCATCATTCCAACAATCTGTAGTTGATGTTCTTGTTGCCAGAAGCATGGCTGCATGCGAGAAATTTGGCGTTAAGAAATTTGCTATCGCAGGTGGTGTAGCAGCAAATAGTGCTATACGCGAAGCTTTTAAAAATGTGTGTGCTGAAAAGAATATGGAGTTTTATTACCCTTCACCAATATATTGCACAGATAATGCTGCAATGATTGGTGTAGCAGGCTATTATGAATATATGAATGGAACAAGACACGGATATGATCTTAATGCTGTGCCTGGTTTGAAAATTGGAGAAAGATTGTAATGAAGAACAAGGTTGTAGCCATTGTTCTTGCAGGTGGTAAAGGTAAAAGAATGGGTGCTTCTGTAAGTAAGCAGTATTTACTTATTGAAGAAAAACCTGTTCTTTATTATTCATTAAAGGCTTTTGAACAAAGCAATGTTGATGAAATAATTATTGTTACCGAAAAGGGAAGTGAAGCTTACTGCAAGACTAATATAGTAGAAAAATATAATATAGGAAAAGTTTCTTCTATTATAGAAGGTGGAGCAGAGCGATATAATTCTGTGCATAATGGGTTAAAAGCCGTCATGGATGCAAGTGAGAATACCTATGTTCTGATACATGATGGTGCAAGAGCACTTATATCTATAGAAGTAATTAATAGAACTATAGAATGGGTTAAAGAGAAAAAAGCTGTTGTGGTAGGTGTGCCTGTTAAAGATACTATTAAAATAGTAGATTCTAATAATGTTGTTGTGGATACTCCTATGCGAGAAACATTATGGCAGATACAGACACCGCAGGCATTTATATATGAAGAAATACTAAATGCATATAATAAGGTAATAAGTGAAAACGTACAGGGAATAACGGATGATAGTATGGTAATGGAGTATTCCGGTATAAGAAAAGTAGAAGTTGTTATGGGTGAATATGAGAATATAAAAATAACAACTCCGGATGATTTAGTATATGCAAAAAGTATAATATGTAAAAATGAATAGTGAACTGAGAACAACAAAATGTGGAAAAGGCTTTCTGAAAACACTAGATATTGTGGATTGAAAAACAAATCAAAAAAAATATAAAAAAAATG
>CAZESO010000347.1:0-2149 GCA_964515325.1 uncultured Roseburia sp.
ATGCTATGACAGGTTGGAGAATTGGTTATACAGGTTCAAGTGAAGAAATTGCTAAACTTATGGGTAGTGTTCAGAGTCATCAGACTTCTAATCCAAACTCAATTGCACAGAAGGCTGCTGTAGAAGCTTTAACAGGCGATCAGTCTAAAGTTGAAATGATGTTAAAAGAGTTTGATAATAGAAGAAAGTATATGTATGACAGAGTAAGCAAAATGAATTATGTAGAAACAAAAGAGCCACTTGGTGCTTTCTATGTATTCATTGATGTGAGCAAGGTTTTAGATATGAGCTATAATGGTAAAAAGATTGAGACAACAGATGAAATGGCAAGAATTCTTATTGAAGAATATAATGTTGCTGTTATTCCATGTGCTGACTTTGGTTTTGCTGATCATATCAGATTGTCATATGCTATTTCGATTGAAACAATTGATAAAGGTCTTACAAGAATTGAAGAATTCTTAAACAAATTAGTTTAATTAAGAGTTACGAAGTATGATATTACTAAAAGTGCTGGCAATAGTCAGCACTTTTTAGACATTAGAGAGAAAATGGAGGATAAAAATGGCAAAAATAGGTTTTATTGGTATGGGTAATATGGGGTATGCAATGTTAAAAGGTGCACTTTCTGTTTTTCCAAAGGAAGATATTGTATTTACTGATGTGAATACAGATAGAATGGAAACTGTCACAAAAGAAACAGGAGTTATGCACCTGCAGTCAAATGCAGAATGCGCGAATGCTGCTAAATTTATTGTATTGGCTGTTAAGCCACAATTTTATGGTGCGGTTACAAAAAATATTAAAAATATAGTTAAAAGTGATAATGTTATAGTTTCAATTGCACCGGGTATCAGTATCACCGGTTTGAGAGAAGCACTTGATTTTGAAGCTAGAATAGTTAGAGCTATGCCAAATACGCCTGCACTTTTAGGTGAAGGTATGACAGGTGTATGTTATGATCAATCAGCTTTTAGCTTTGAAGAGAAAGATGTTATTGATAAATTATTTAATTCTTTTGGTAAGTATAAAATTGTTGATGAAAAATTAATGAGCGTTGTTACATGTGCATCTGGAAGTTCGCCAGCTTATGTATATATGTTTATAGAGGCTCTTGCAGATAGTGTAGTTAAGTATGGTATGACAAGAGATGCTGCATATGAATTTGTGGCACAGACAGTAATGGGTGCGGCTAAAATGGTATTGGAAACAAAGGAACATCCGGGAGCATTAAAAGATAAAGTATGTTCACCGGGAGGAACAACAATTGCGGCAGTAGCAGCATTGGAGGAATATGGATTTAGAAACAGCATTATAAAAGCAACAGATGCATGTTATGCTAAATCAGAAAGCTTTAAATAAGAATAAATGTATGAAATGGGTTGAATATTATGGAAAAGCTTGAAAGACTAAAGAGAGAACTTGTGTATAAAGGTGCAATAATAGATTTGTACAAAGACACAATAAGAACACCTGACAATAAAATAGAATATTACGATTTTATTGGACATCAGGGAGCGGCGGCAGTTGTTCCGGTAAAAGATGATGGGAAAATATTGATGGTTAAACAGTATAGAAATGCTCTTGACAGATTTACGTTAGAAATACCGGCAGGAGGATTGAAAAACGCAGATGAGCCGACACGCGATGCAGCAGCAAGAGAACTTGAAGAAGAAACAGGATATGCTTCTGATGATTTGGAATTGCTGATTACTGTAAGAACTACAATTGCGTTTTGTAACGAAAAAATAGATATATATGTAGCAAAGAATCTTGTGAAGACACAACAGAATCTTGATGAAGGCGAATATGTGGATGTGTTGGAGTTTGATATTAAAGAGCTTGTAGACATGGTTTTTAATGGAACAATTGAAGATTCAAAGACTATTAATGCTATACTTGCATATGACAGATTAAAGAACCAATAAAAAATTAATATATGCTTTAATTATAGCATAGCGCTTCCGTTTTGTCAATATGCTAATTCTAAAAAATGTGTTTTAATATTTTTATTTTTCCCGAACACATTTTTGTGAAGTTTTGCACAAAATGTGGAAAAAAGGTATTGACAATATGCATTTTGTGATATAAAATAGGGGTAGTTTTAAGTAGAAGATATTGCGAGGCTACTTAAAATACATGTATGACC
>CAZESO010000348.1:0-2143 GCA_964515325.1 uncultured Roseburia sp.
TGAATATAAGAGAATTATGGATGCTGCATTAGGAAAAGATGCATATAAAATTGAAAAGATTGAGAAATTACATAAATTAGGATATCTTCCAATTGAAATTATTTCGCTTCCGGAAGGTGCCAGAGTGCCTATGCATGCACCAATGTTTGGTATTACCAATACACATAAGGATTTTGCATGGTTGCCGCAGGCTTTGGAAAGCTTGATTTCGGCAGAAAGCTGGCATCCTATGCTTGCAGCTACAGTTGGTTATACTTATAGAGAAATTGTAAATAAATATTATGATGAGACTTGCGATGATAATATGGCAAGAGCAAGAGCTTTGGGAGCATTTGATTTCAGAGGTGAGGAGTGTACAGAGTCAGCTATTAAGGCTGGTGCAGGCTGGTGTTTATCATTCTTAAATACAGCTACAGTTCCTACAATTCCATATCTGGAACAGAATTATAACTGTGATTGTGGGGAGGAACCGGTAGCATTTGGAAGCCCAAGTACAGAGCATTCGGTAATGTGCAGTAATTACGCAGTTGATGGAGATGAAATAACATTAATCAGAAGATTGTTGACAGAAATATATCCAAATACAAGCTTTTCAGCGGTATTAGATTCTTATGACTATTGGAATATTATTGAAAATGTACTTCCACAGTTAAAAGAAGAAATTCTTAATCACAATGGATGTATGCTTATGAGAGGCGACTCTGGGGATTGTGTTGAAGTTGTTACAAAGACAGTATTTAAGCTTTGGGAAGAATTTGGTGGAACTGTTAACAGTAAGGGATACAAAGTATTAGACCCACATGTTAAGGCAATTTACGGTGATTCAATCACAGTTCAAAGATGTGAGCAGATTTATGAAATACTTAAAAATGCCGGTTTTGCCTGCTCAAATGTGGCATTAGGTGTAGGCTCATTCTCATTCCAGTGTATTGAAGAGGATGGATTGCTTAAACCGTTCACAAGAGATACATTCAGTTCTTGTATTAAGGCAACTTACTGTGAGATAAATGATGAGCCATTTCCAATCTTTAAGAATCCAAAGGACGGCGGATTTAAGAAGAGCCAGAAGGGTTGTTGTATAGTAAGACTTGAAAATGGTGAATATACATTTAAGGACGGCTATACATGGAAAGAAGCCTGTGAATGTGCTGACAACCAGCTGGTTACAGTGTTTAAGGATGGAAAGATGGTTAAAGAGCAAAGCTTACAGGAAATTCGAAGCATTTTGCATGGAGGTAAATTTTAATGACAGATTATACTTATAAAAATAATAATTTTGAATTTGATGCAAAGGAAATGAAGGGTAAGGTTGTACAGTGGATTAGAGACTTCTTTGAGGAAAATGGTCCGGGATGTAATGCAGTTGTTGGTATTTCAGGCGGTAAGGACAGTTCTGTGGCAGCAGCCGTGTGTGTTGAAGCTTTAGGTAAGGACAGAGTTATCGGTGTGTTAATGCCAAATGGCGAACAGAGTGATATTGACTGTGCAAAGCAGCTTGTGGATTTTCTTGGAATAAAAAGCTATGTAATAAATATTAAGGACGCTTTTGATGGTGTTATTAATCAGTTAAAGGCAAGCGGTGTTGATGTTACAAATCAGACAATCGTCAATCTTCCACCAAGAATTAGAATGTCTACATTATATGCTGTAAGTCAGAGCAATAATGGTCGTGTTGTTAATACATGTAATTTAAGTGAGGATTATGTTGGTTATTCAACAAGATATGGCGATGCAGCAGGAGATTTCAGCCCATTATCATTACTTACTGTTGAGGAAGTAAAGGCTATTGGTAGTGAATGCGGACTTCCGGATAATCTTGTTGATAAGATTCCAAGTGACGGACTTACAGGCAAGACAGATGAGATGAATCTTGGTTTTTCGTATGCTACATTGGACAAATATATCAGATATGGTATTTGTGAGGATGAGCAGGTTAAGAAAAATATTGACGAACGCCATAAGAAAAATTTGTTTAAATTGCAGTTAATGCCAGCATTTAAGCCTTTTTAGGTTGTAGGTTTAGGTTTAAAAAATAAAAAAGACTTGACAGAATTATATTTTGCAAGTAAAATAAATAACGTTGCTGGAGACAGCAACGGTGAGTGCGTGTAGCTCAGCTGGATAGAGCACTTGGCTACGGACC
>CAZESO010000349.1:0-2140 GCA_964515325.1 uncultured Roseburia sp.
GCTGTGAATCCGGCTTATATTCTATAACTGTCTTTTTGTTAATCTCTGCTCTCTGCACAATATTGTCTCTTGGTACAAAGTAAATAAGCTTAGTTCCAAGTTCCTTTGAAAATGCTCTAAGTAAATCAAGTTCTCTATCTACATTTCTACTGTTGCAGATGATGCCTCCAAGGCGCACACCACCAGTCTTTGCATATCTTCTAATACCCTTTGCAATATTGTTTGCTGCATATAATGCCATCATTTCACCACTGGCTACGATATAGATTTCCTTTGCCTTACCTTCTCTGATAGGCATTGCAAAACCACCACAAACAACGTCACCTAATACATCATAGAAAACATAATCAAGCTCATCTGTGTATGCTCCAAGATTTTCCAACATATTAATGGAAGTGATGATACCACGTCCGGCACAACCAACGCCTGGTTCAGGACCACCAGATTCCACACATTTTGTACCGCCAAAGCCCTCACGCATGATACGAGATAATTCAACATCTTCGCCTTCATCACGAATAGTATCAAGTACAGTTTTCTGTGCCAAACCGCCTAATAATAATCTTGTTGAATCAGCCTTAGGATCACATCCTACTACCATTACTTTTTTACCATGCTCTACTAAGCCTGCTGTTAAATTCTGTGTTGTTGTTGATTTTCCAATTCCTCCTTTTCCATAAATTGCAATCTGTCTTAATTCACTCATTTTCTTAATTCCTTTCTCAATATAAATTTTATGTAAAATTATTTAATACTCTCTATAATAACAAGGCTTGAACCTCATCATAAGCTATTAATCTCTTAATGGATTCTTCTATAACTCCCGGAAGCTCCATAGGACTAACTCCTTGATGTTCTAACGCATTTATGGCTCCCTGCCCTATTCTGCTTGCCAAAACATATTTACAGTCTGACAGGCTTCTACAGTTTTCCCTCATTTTTGTATCCTCATGTGTACCTGCCTGACACACTGGAACTACCTTTCTCTCCTCTGCAAAATGAACGGTATTATCTTCATTTACATCATATATTCTAAATGCATCTGCCCTTCCAAAATGCTGATTTACTACAATTCCATCAGAAGTTGCCACCGCTATTTTGAATTTTATTATCCCTTTATCCATGTGAAAATGTCTCCTTCACTGCGACTCTTCTCTGATATATCTGGTCGCCATACTCTGACTTTCCCGGAACTCCCACAGCATCAGCTCTACAATGCTGACAATGCCTGAACACATCTATATGCTTACCTGCCGCCGTTCTGGCTGCATCAATCTGCGCACAAACCGGTGCTGGAACATCCTTTAATTCATATTGCGGTATCAGCGGAATAATGTTGTAAATACTTGCTCCTGCTTCTTTTACTGTTTTCGCTATCGTTTCAATATGTTCATCATTAATCCCCGGTACTAAAACAGTATTAATCTTCACAGTTGTTCCTACAGATGCAACCTTTTCGATTCCCTTTAACTGATTTTCAATAAGAAGCTGTGCAGCTTCCACACCTTCATATCTTTTTCCATGATAAATTATGTACTTATTCAGCTTTGCCTCTATCTCTGGCTCAACAGCATTTACTGTTACAGTTAAGGAATCAATTCCAACATCTATAATCTCATCTGCTTTTTCATATAACAGCAAACCATTTGTGCTCATGCACTTTATTAGCTTTGGGAACTTTTCCTTTATCAAACGAAATGTTTGAAGCGCATAATCTGTAGCAAGCGTATCTCCCGGTCCAGCAATGCCTGCCACTGTAATCTCCGGACAGACCTTTAATGCTTTTTCAAGTACTTCAATGCTTTCCTGTGGCGTTATCACCTTTGATGTTACCCCTGGTCTGTTTTCGGTATCGTTAATCACTCTGTCACAAAATCGACAGGCTATATTACACCCCGGACTTACCGGAAGATGGATTCTTCCAACATTATTCTTGTGCCCTCCAAAGCATGGATGGGAATTTTGTAAATCTTTATATGTGTTACTCATTAGTAATCACCTGCCTTTTTTCTTTCTTATTCTTCAAAATAAATTTGAAGTAATGATACTGGGCGGATTCGAACCACCAACTTCGGCTTTGCAAACCTATGCCCTTCCAACGGCTACAGCATCAAAAAAGGCGGGTGCCATATACATGACA
>CAZESO010000350.1:0-2140 GCA_964515325.1 uncultured Roseburia sp.
AAAACGGAGTTATTATTTAAATAATATGTATTGAAAAAAAGAGAATAAATGATATAATGCGACTAAAACGGAATGATAAAACGGAATGGTCGCAAAAAGGAGAAGCTATGGAGTACATAAAAAGGGCAATAGAAGATATAGTAAAAGAATCGGCAAAAAACTTTAAGGCAGTATTAGTGACGGGAGCAAAACAAACAGGAAAATCGACTTTATTAAAGCAACTATATCCAGAAATTAAGGAAATATCATTTGATGATCCTTTTGCGGAGGAACAGGCAAAAAACAATCCGGAGATGTTTATGATGCTTAATAAACCACCAGTATTTTTGGATGAAATACAGTATGTTCCATCATTATTTAGATACATTAAAATGTCTTGTGACAAGAGTAATGATAAAGGTTTGTTCTTTTTATCTGGTTCACAGCCATTTAAACTTATGGATATGGTATCTGATTCACTTGCAGGACGAATTGCTATTATCGAAATGACACCGTTGTCACTTAGAGAAATAATGAATGATAAGTGCAAAATGCCTTTTTTGCCAACACTTGAATATATACAAGAAAGAGATAATACAGTTAAAAAGCCTGACAATATTTGGGAAATAATTCATAGGGGAGGTTATCCGGCGCTTCAAGATTCAAAGATGGATTGGAATATGTACTTTTCCAGCTATATCAAAACTTATTTGGAAAGAGATGTGCGCGAATTAGCAGCAGTTCAAGATTTAGATGCATTTAGAAGATTTATGGTTGCATGTGCAGCAAGAACAGGTCAGATGCTTAATTATGCTATTCTAATAGAGGATTGGACTATAGATACTTTGTTTCGTATTATAGAGGCAAAGATAAAATTAGAAAAAAGAAGAATGGCGACATTATTCAAGAAGAGGCAGAAATAGACTTTATTATCGAAGAAAATGGTATATTGTATCCCATTGAAATTAAATTAAATGCTAATGTTACTGCAGATATGACCGCTGCATTTAGAGTCTTAGATGATTTGCCAGAAAAGAAACGCGGAATGGGAGCAGTGGTATGTATGTGTCCTATGCCAGGAATGTTAAGAGAAAATGTGTTACAGATACCATGTTGGTATATATAGTGTTTGGTTCGCGGATTTAAATTAATATGAAATTTGCGAAATGAAAAAATGTATTAAAATGGAGATAACTATGCTTAGAATCAGTATCTGCGAAGATGATAAAACACAAAGAGAATATATATTACAACAAATTCAGTGGCACAGAATGTGGCAGCAGGGGTGGAGTACGACAAGGATAAAGTAAAGAAATGTCTGGAAGAAGCCGGTATGTGGGAAAATGTAGAGAAAATGGAAAAGGGCATGGATACCATTATTTTCAAGCAGGAGAATGAAGGTGTTGAAATATCAGGTGGTGAAGCACAAAAAATAGCTATTGCAAGGGCTTTATATAAGGATGCACCAGTAGTTATTTTGGATGAACCAACAGCAGCCCTTGACCCTGTATCTGAACTTGAAATATATGAAAGGTTTGATGAAATGGTTGATGAGAAAACGGCTATTTATATATCCCACAGAATGTCCAGCTGTCGTTTTTTTGATTAAAAGCTATTTATGGCATATAAGCCTTCAAAATCTCCATAATCTCACTCTCATACACATTTCCACTCAACACATCCCCATTAGGATTAAATGAAATTGCCCGAATATCTCTAGGGTCTTCCTCATATGGATTCACATATTCCGCACCATCCTCAAAATATTCGCCTAAATACTTTTTAGCATTTCCACTAGGGAAAATAACATTCCCACTTGATATCTCTATGCCATCTTGTACGAAGTTTTGCAAGATATTTCTTGTCTTTAAGTTATATGGATTAGTATCATCCTCGCATACAAGCCATGCTGGATGAACGCGAACAATAATCCCTTCCCTTTTAACACAATTTGCAAAGTATCTTACTGGTTCAAGAGGTATGGTTTCCTGATGAAATGCATCTGCTGAAACCATAATACCGGTTACACCACTAACCGCTAACATATGAGCAACTTCTTTGATTCGCGCCTCATCCTTGCTAAAGAACCCATTAGTAATAAGATGCCTTTGTGGAATTCCAGCTGTTTTTGCAGTTTCGTGAATTTTGCACACATCTTCAG
>CAZESO010000351.1:0-2117 GCA_964515325.1 uncultured Roseburia sp.
GATTGGAGATAGTTGCCCTTCATATTCAAGGTCACAACCGGAACCTTTAATGTTTTCACCAGCTTTGCCACTGAGATTGGCAGCTTAGAGCTTGTTCCAACATTGGCATATCTTGCCTCCGGATAAAACACCAGTATCCCCTTTCGCTTCATTACCCTGCTAATATTCTTGATTTGTGCCAAATCATCCACAAATTTTCTAGTTCCCAAGCACCCTAACTGTCTGTACAGATACTCTCCATAATATTCAAAACCTTCTAATTCTGAAATATAATTTGCCCTATGTGGAAACAGTGCCAATGGTGTCACATAAAAGTCCGTAAATGAATGATGTGTTCCCAACACTATAAATGGTGGTTTAATTCCTCTTTTATCACTTTTAACAATCTTCAGCCTAGCTTTTAATGTTATAAAAAAGAAGCCCAACCATAAAAATGGTGTTAAAAATAAATTCTGCTTTGGCGGAGTCTTATGTCTGTCAAAAGGCTTTGTATCCGGATTAATTGATACATCCCGTCTCACATAACGTCGCACCCATGGCAATAAACATAATAAATAATAAACAAGTCCTGTTCCCATAAACGACACGCCCGTCGGAGTAAATGTAAATAAGAAACGATTATATATTTCTCCAGTAATTGGATTATAAATTGCAAGAGATAAAATACATCCGAAAACAAGACATATTATTCCTATAATATTGTAGCCTTTTGTATACTTGTAGGCATTGTGTCCTTCAAGCTCATACGCACTCTTCAAATCTAATCTCTGCTTTCTCACAAAGAAGAAATCCACAAAAAGCAATGCCGCCAACGGTGCATAAATACAGGCACTTATAGTTAAAAACGAACCAAAATATTCGACAATTTTACCCCATACACAAAGCAATCCCACATACACTCCAAGTATCACTACCAATAAACGATAGTCAGCCTTCTTAAATGTAGATTTGAGCATAACTCCATATATGTATGAACCAACTGCCTGTGTTCCTATATTTGCAAATGCTACTAAAAGCAATGATGTTAAGCCCAACGCCGGTACCGACAATGTTGCCATCATAAGTGTTGGATCATCTATCATTTCGCCAGTTACATACTGCATGGCAATTGCCATAACAGCACCGACTACTACAAAGAATGAGCCTGCAAGTCCCTGTCCTAAAACGCCTGCCCAGTAACCACCTTTTTCACTTTTGCAAAGTCTTGGAACCTCTGCCATACCTCCAACCAAGGTTATTACAAATGCAAAGTTGGCCTCTATTGATAAAATATATGGAACAATATTATTATCATATCCATTGTCCTTTGGTTCATAATTCCATATAACATCCACTGGAACAGAAGTAAAACCAACTATTACAACTACCACACCAACAATCAATAAAAGCGGAACTAAAATTCTTGTGGTCCATGTAATCATTGTAACACCACGATATGCAATAAAGCTTCCCACTATTACACAAAGAAGTCCTAGTACCAAATGGCTTCCCTTTGGCAAATCTATTCCAAATATTCCAAATAAATTATTCATAGATGACGCAAATAAATCGCAACATACTGCGTACCAAGGGAAGTTAATAAGTATAATTATAACTGTCATTACCTTTACACCCTTAGTTCCAAATACGCTGCGAAGCCATATCCATATGTCAATTCCATATCTTGCAGACATTATAACCGGCAACTGATAAATGACAAGCATTAAAATTGCTCCTAAAAATGCTCCTATAAGCAGTTGCTTAAAGCCTACTAATGTTGCCAAATAATTTCCCTGTGTATAGCTCCATGTAGCTATACAATATCCCGATAACACCAGTAACGCGTCTACAAATCCGTATGTTCTTTCTTTACCAAGCACCGGCAGAATGCCACAGCTTGCCTCTTTTTCTATTTGTTCATTTGTGTTTTTCATATCTTTCTCCACTCTATGTCATAAGAAGTCCTCGAGAACTAGCCTATATAAATGCTCCGGCTATTATTCCAATTAGGCAAATTAGAGCCACTATTCCTACTTCTATATAATCTCTTTTAGTAAACTTACGCACGTCTTGAATTCCTGATTCCACTTGAGTAATGCGGTTGTTTAATTCATTTTCAAATTCTATATTAGTCATAT
>CAZESO010000352.1:0-2099 GCA_964515325.1 uncultured Roseburia sp.
AATTGGTATGTATTATCACTTATTTCTTCAAATGCAGTTGAATCAAAGACAAGTGAGATTCATAATGAGGGAAAAGTTTTCTTTACAGAGATTGCAGTATTATTTGTAGTATTAGTGCTCTATTTTATTTATACAATGGTAATGGCAGAGAGAACTAACAAGATAAATAAGAGAAGATATTTCCTTATGTCAGAACAAATGGAGAATATAGTCTTTGACTATAGTGTAAAGAAAAATACGATTTACTGTAGTGAAAAGTGGCAGGAATTATTTGGTTATAAGGTTGAATTGGAAAATCCTCAAGAAGAAATGCTTAAATATGTATACGAAGAGGATAAAGAGAAATTTACTCAATCAATCGAAGAATTGAAGAATGGACAGGAAAAAATCGAAGAGAATGTCAGAATTCTCGATAAAGATGGACAGGCTGTTGAATGTCACATCAAGCTTTTCGCAATTAAAGCTAAAAAGGGAAAGATTGCTAAGCTTATCGGAGTAATTGATAAAGCTGATAACTAAATTCAAAGGATGGATAAAAATGTTTAAAAAAGCAGTATGTATATTAATGGCTGTTTTTACACTTGCAAATAGTACAGCTTATGGTGATACTATTAAGACCATAAGTGGGGAAAGTGTATCTGAAGTTGCTGCGCCATATATCGAAACAGAATCAGCAATTATAGTTGATATTAAAACAGGACAACAGTTATATGGAAAGAATATATATGAAAAGCATTATCCTGCAAGTATTACAAAGATAATGACATGTACATTGGCATTGGAAAATCTTAAACTTGAGGATACCATTACATTTTCGGCAGAAGCTGTTAATATTGAAGTTGGCAGTTCAGCAGCTTATGTTGTTGAAGGAGAGCAAATTAGTATAAAGGATTGCCTTTATGGTCTGATGATTCATTCTTGCAATGATTTGGCTAATGGGTTGGCAGAAGAAGTAGCAGGTGATTTAGAAAGCTTTGCTACATTGATGAATAGCAAAGCCAAGGAACTTGGATGTACAAATACTAATTTTGTTAATGCACATGGTCTTGATGATGAAAATCACTATACCTGTGCATATGATATGGCTCTTATTGGAAAGTATGCCTATGAGACACAGGCTGTATATAAGGATATTATAAAGCAGCAGAGATATCAGATTGAACCAACTAACATGTGTTCTGAAACCAGATATTGGAAGAATGGTAATGAACTTATATTAGAAGATAGTTATTATTATTATGAGCCATGTATAGGTGGTAAGACCGGCTATACAGAAATTGCGCAGAGTACACTTGTTACATATGCCAACATAAATGGGAGAGAGCTTATTTGTGTAATGTTAAAAGCTCCATCTAAGGCAGTAGCAATGGAAGAAACAAAGCTTTTGTATGAATATATTAGAGAAAATGTTGCTATTGATTATTATGTAGAGATAGATAAGGTATATGAGCAGGAGCAGAAAGAGCTAGAAAGCAAAAAGAAAGAAGAAGCGGACAAAAGTGATAAAGTGGCTCAGGCGAATGCATCGGTTGATAAAGAAGTAAAGAAGTCGGATGAAAAGGATGGTATGCCAATATGGTTAAAGCTGATTATAACAGTACTTATAATACTCTTGGCATATTATGTATATTTAAGATATAAATTACATCTTAAACGTAAGAGAAGAAGAGAACGAAGAAGACGTAGAGAAATGGCAAGAAGACGTCAGATGGAAGAACGATATAGACAGACCAGATTTTATCGTGAAGAAGAAGAGAATGCAACTGGCGTAGAGGAAGTTGAAGAAGAATAGTCATTATATAATGGCTATTCTTTTTTTGGAATAAATTGGTTGACAATACCTGTATAATTGTATACAATTATACAGGTATGAGAGTATAGGAGTATGGAAAGGAAAGTATTATGGATAACAGAAAAGTAAAATTCAACGAAAACACTAATTTATTGGAGATTGAAGAACATTTGTATCATTTAGTTGATGTGAATGAACCAAATACATTTAGAAATTTATTTCCTTATGATGAAGTTCCGAAGATTGCTTTTAATGATAGAATCGTTCCACATTGTATGCCGGAAGAAATATGGATAACAGATACAAC
>CAZESO010000353.1:0-2076 GCA_964515325.1 uncultured Roseburia sp.
TTATCTTTGTGCAAGAATGAGAAGAGGATATTTATATAATTTTGCAAAAGAAATGGGCTGTAATAAAATAGCTTTGGGACATCATTATGATGATGTTATTGAAACCATACTTATGGGAATGCTGTATGGTGCGCAGGTACAGACAATGATGCCAAAGCTTCATAGTACAAATTTTGATGGGATGGAGTTGATTCGTCCTCTTTATCTCGTTCGTGAGGATGATATTAAAGCATGGCGAGATTATAATGGATTAGGTTTTATACAGTGTGCCTGCAAGTTTACAGATACTTGTACCACATGTAATAATGAGGAAAATCGTTCTAAACGAGAGGAGATAAAAGAATTGATAAAAAAATTAAAGGAAATCAATCCTTATGTGGAAGGGAATATTTTCAAAAGTGTTGAAAATGTAAATCTGGATACGGTGATTGCATATAAGAAAAATGGGGAAAAACATCATTTTCTGGACACATATAGTCAATCTTAAGATAAGTGATTAAGCTATAGGCAAAGACTATAGTAAGCTATATGAAACATATATTATACAATTCCTATAGAAATAGTATAATTTAACTGGTAAAGGAGGTTTTTATGAAAATATCATCGAAAGGAAGATATGCCATCGATGTTATGGTAGATTTGGCACTACATGATAAGGGCGAACCAATCAGTGTGAAGGACATTGCTAAGAGAAAACAGATTTCCAATAAATATTTGGAACAGATTATTTCAATGCTACAAAAAGCAGGATTGGTACACAGTATTCGTGGTGCACAGGGCGGATATCGTCTGAGAAAGAGACCTGAAGAGTATTCGGTAGGGGCTATTTTAAGAGCGACAGAAGGTGATTTGTCACCGGTAAGCTGTGTTGAAGAAGGAAATTCAGACTGTGCACACAAAGCAACGTGTTCAACAATAAAGATTTGGCAGGAGCTTAATAAGGCAATTAATGATGTGGTAGATAATATAACCTTGGCAGATTTGGTTGAATGGAACAGCAAATAGTAAAATAAATTAGTGAAAAGGAAGGGAAAGCATATGAGCAAAGTAATTTATTTAGATAATGCAGCAACAACAAAGGTTTATCCTGAAGTTTTAGAAGCAATGAAACCATACTTTACAGAGTATTATGGTAATCCATCTTCTATTTATAGCTTCGCAGGAGAAGCAAATAAGGCAGTAACAAAGGCAAGAGAAGCCTTGGCAGATTTGATTAATGCCAAGTCAGAAGAAATATACTTTACAGGTGGTGGTTCAGAGTCAGATAACTGGGCATTAAAGGCTACAGCGGAAGCTTATGGTAATAAAGGAAAGCATATTATTACCACAAAAATTGAACATCACGCAATTCTTCATACATGCGAGTATTTAGAAAAAAAGGGATATGAAGTAACATACTTGGATGTTGATGAATACGGAACAATAAGCTTAGAAGAGCTTGAAAAGGCTATTCGTCCTGATACTATTTTGATTTCGGTTATGACTGCCAATAATGAGATTGGAACAATTCAGCCTATTGAAGAAATCGGACAGATTGCAAAGAAGCATGGAGTATTATTCCATACTGATGCTGTACAGGCATTTGGACACATTGAAATAGATGTCGATAAAATGAATATTGATATGTTAAGTGCCAGCGGTCATAAAATTAATGGACCAAAGGGAATCGGTCTTATGTATATCAGAAAGGGTGTAAAGATTCGTTCGTTTATTCACGGTGGAGCACAGGAGCGTTCCAGAAGAGCAGGAACTCATAATGTACCGGGCATAGTTGGATTTGCGAAGGCGACAGAGCTTGCAAAAGCTTCATTAAGTGAAAGAATTGCATATGAAGTAGAACTTAGAGATTATTTAATAGACAGAGTACTTAAGGAAATTCCTTATAGCAGATTAAATGGAGAAAAGGAAAAGAGACTTCCTAATAATGCAAACTTCTGCTTTAGATATATTGAGGGAGAATCATTATTAATTCTTTTAGATCAGAAGGGAATTTGTGCATCAAGTGGTTCTGCTTGTACATCAGGCTCATTGGACCCATCGCATGTATTATTGGCCATTGGACTTCCTCATGAGATT
>CAZESO010000354.1:0-2057 GCA_964515325.1 uncultured Roseburia sp.
CTTCTGATGATATATCAATGATCGAGAAGGCTTATTCAATTGCGTTTGAAGCTCATAAAGAGCAGAAAAGAAGATCGGGTGAACCATATATTATTCACCCTGTTTCTGTTGCTATAATTCTTGCTAAGCTTGAGCTTGACAAGGAAACTATTGTGGCAGGTATCCTTCATGATGTAGTTGAAGATACAGTTATGACATTGGAAGAGCTTTCAGACATATTTGGAGAAGAGGTTGCCTTGCTTGTTGATGGCGTTACAAAGTTGACACAGTTGACATACTCTAAGGACAAAGTGGATAAACAGGCAGAAAATTTGAGAAAGATGTTTCTTGCTATGTCAAAGGATATACGAGTTATTCTCATTAAGCTTGCGGATAGATTGCATAATATGAGAACTTTGGAGTATATGAATACATCAAAGCAGAATGAAAAAGCCAGAGAAACTATGGATATATACACTCCTATAGCTGACAGACTTGGTATTAGCAGAATTAAAATCGAGCTTGATGATTTGTCTTTGAAGTATTTGGAACCAGAGAAATTTCAGGAGATTTCAATACAGAGAAATGTAAAGAGAAGCTCTGGTGAACAGATGATTAAAGAACTTGTAGATGAAGTTAAAGGCTATATGGAAGAGGCCGAAATTGAAGCTCAAGTTTATGGAAGAATGAAGCACATTTTCAGTATTTACAAGAAAATGGTTAATCAGAATAAAACATTCGAGCAGATATTTGATTTATTTGCTGTAAGAATTATTGTTGATACAGTAAAGGATTGTTATGCTGCACTTGGTATGATTCATAAATATTACAAGCCGATTCCGGGCAGATTCAAGGATTATATTTCAATGCCGAAGGCGAATATGTATCAATCGTTGCATACAACACTTATTGGTCCTGAAGGACAGCCGTTTGAAATTCAGATTAGAACAAAAGAAATGCATAAGATTGCTGAATATGGTATTGCGGCTCATTGGAAATATAAGGAAGATCCAAATGGTAAGCATACTGCAGATAAGGAAGAGGCTAAATTAAGCTGGCTTCGTCAAATCTTAGAGTGGCAGAGTGATATGTCCGACAATAAAGAGTTTATGAGTCTGCTTAAGAGTGATTTGAATCTCTTTTCGGAGGATGTATATTGTTTTACACCTACAGGCGATGTGAAAAATCTTCCAAATGGCTCGACTCCGATTGATTTTGCATATAGCATTCACAGTGCTGTTGGAAATAAGATGGTCGGTGCCAGAGTTAATGGAAAGATAGTGAATATAGACCATGTTATACAAAATGGCGACAGAATAGAGATTATAACTTCTCAAAATTCCAAGGGACCAAGCAGAGATTGGCTTAGTATTGTAAAGAGTACTCAGGCTAAGAACAAGATTAACCAATGGTTTAAGTCAGAACTTAAAGAAGATAATATTATTCGAGGTAAAGAGCTTATAGATAAATATTGTAAGGCTAAGGGCATCACATTTAGTGAGTTGACAAAGCCTGAATATATGGACAGGGTTCTTGCGAAATATAATTTTAAAGATTGGGAGTCTATACTGGCATCAATAGGTCATGGTGGACTTAAAGAAGGGCAGCTTGTAAACAGATTACTTGAAGAATATGAGAAAAAGAATAAGAAGAAGGCTACTGATCAGGAGATTCTTGATGAACTTACATCCAATAAAGATAAAAAGTATGTTGTTAAGTCTAAAGGTGGAATTTTAGTTAGAGGAACTCATGATGTGTCCGTAAGATATTCGAAATGCTGTAATCCGGTACCGGGTGATGAAATAGTAGGATTTGTTACCAGAGGAAGAGGTGTTTCTATCCATAGAACGGATTGTATAAATGTTATTAATCTTGATGAGATGGATAGAGTGAGAATAATGGAGGCTGAGTGGGATACAGATTCTATTGAGACGGAAGCTGACAGAAAATATCTTGCTGAGATACAGATATTTGCAAATAACAGAAAGGGACTTCTTGCTGATATTTCCAAAGTGTTTACAGAGAAAGATATTGATGTTGAGTCAATTAATAGTAGAACAAGTAAGCAGGGGGTTGCG
>CAZESO010000355.1:0-2053 GCA_964515325.1 uncultured Roseburia sp.
CCTCTTGCCGAAAGCATTATAACCGGAATATCCTTTTTACTCTTAATCATTTTACATGTTGAAAACCCATCAAGCTCCGGCATCATTACATCTAATATGATTAAATCAAAATCTTCTTTGCTACACATCTCAACTGCTTCCATTCCATCAGAAGCTTCTTTTATCTCATGACCTTCAAACTCGCCATATTTTTTTATAATAAGTCGTATCTTCTCTTCATCATCAACAACAAGTATTTTACTCATATGTATCGCTCCATTTCTATTTGTTTATATTATAATTATCTCTTTTCATGTGACAGTTTTGTGATGTTTAACTTATTTTCTCATAAAATGAGAGCTTTTTCCATAGTTTTCCTTGTAAAAAATGCAATTTTGTTGTATAATACTACCAATGATTATCGGTTTTAAATAAAAAATATGTTAATTTTAACAAATATACAACGAAAGGAATGACTAAAATGAAAATCGAAGAAATGAAAATTATGATTTGTGATGACTCTATGCTCTCTCGCAAAAAGATCAAGGACTTTCTTGCGTCTATTGGTTGCACAGATGTAATAGAGGCCGCAGATGGTGCATTGGCTATTGAAAACTTTGAAAAGTTTAAGCCGGATTTAACACTTATGGATATTGTTATGCCAAACTTAAATGGTGTTAATGCTCTTGAATATATTAAGAAGCATTATCCGGATGCTAAAGTTGTAATGACATCCTCTGTAGGTACACAGGAAACTTTAAAAGATGCAATCAAACTCGGAGCAACTGACTTCCTTCAGAAGCCTATCGATTTTGACATTTTGAAAGGTTTAATTGATAAATTATGTAAGGAGGCGTAGCTGATGTTTAGTCAATATTACGGAAACTATTTATTGAATTCCAATATAATTTCTGCCGAACAGTTACTTGATGCTTTGCAGAAGAAAAACGAAACACGTATGAAACTTGGTATCCTTGCAATTAATGCCGGCTATATGACCGCCGGACAGGTTGAGAATGTACACAAGCAACAAGCTGTCAAGAATATGAGAATTGGTGATTTAGCAGTTGCTATGGGATATATGACCAATGAACAGGTTGAAGAACTTTTAAATTCTCAAACACCAGGTTACTTACTTCTTGGTCAGACATTAGTTGATTTAGGATATATGACCAATACACAGTTTGAAGATTCCATTAATGCATATAAAGAGAAGTATTCTATAACAGATTCAGATATGAATACTGCTTCTTCAGCCACATCAAACACTATGGCTGAATCCCTTATTACAGAAATTACTGATGATAATATGAAACACTTATATTCAGTATATATTTCTCTTTTGATTAATGATTTAATAAGATTTGTTGGGGCAGATTTTACCATACTTACTTGTGATGCCACAGCTATTCCAACTGATGTTGATTATTTCAGTTCTCAGGATATTACTGATAAGGATGTTACACTTATAAAGACTACTATTGCAACTACCAAATCATCTCTTCTCGAATTTGCAACAAGATACGCAGAAGAACCTGTTACAGAGGTGGATGAATATGCCTATGCATCTTTATGTGACTTTATAAATTTACAAAATGGTCTTTATACAGTTAATCTTTCAAACGAAGAAAATCTTGAATACAAGCTTACACCGCCTGTATACAATGATACGTTTACAGCAAGTTCACTTAAAAGTCCTATTTGCTTAAAACTCATGTATCCGTTTGGCGATGTATATTACACATTATCAAAATAATTACATTTTTATTTTTCAAATACCTCTTAAACGATAAGACGGCTGAATAAAATCAGCCGTCTTATTACTTATTTAATATTTAATTGAATTACATTCCCAAAAATTCTTTTACTGTCTTTTCCATATCTTCTACTTCACAAACAGTATCATGTAATACATTTGCATTTCTAATCTCTTCGATTGCATTTGGAACCTTTACATTTCCAATCTTAGAAAGTTCATCAACAAGTTCGAAATCACCCATTTCATCATATTTTGGGTCAATTGCGTTCATAACGCTTCTTGTAAACTTATATGGACTTGCTGTAGAAGCAATTA
>CAZESO010000356.1:0-2038 GCA_964515325.1 uncultured Roseburia sp.
ATCAATAAAGGTTTAACTGAAGAAAATATTTTGGATGGATGCGGACTTGCATTTCAGGGTGGATGGAATAAAGTTAAGCTTTACTTTATGCTTGGTCTTCCAACTGAAACTGTTGAGGATATGGAAGGTATTGCAATACTTTCAGACCTTGTTGCCAGAAAGTATTATGAGATTCCAAAATCAGAAAGAAATGGTAAATGTTCAATTACAGCAAGCTCTTCTTTCTTTATTCCAAAGCCATTTACTCCATTCCAGTGGGCAAAAATGTGCACTAAGGAAGAGTTTATGGACAGAGCTAAGATTGTAAATGATAAGATGAAAGAAATGCTCAACAAGAAGAGTATTAAATATAATTGGCATGAGGCAGATGTATCAGTTCTTGAAGGACTTCTTGCCCGTGGCGACAGAAGAGTTGCTGACATTATACTTAAAGCCTATAACAAGGGCTGTATTTATGATGCTTGGGGCGAGTCCTTTGATAATGATAAATGGATGGAAGCAATTTCAGAATCAGGTCTTACACTTGATTTCTATAACACTCGAGAAAGAAGTGTTGACGAAATTTTACCTTGGGATTTCATTGATGTAGGTGTTACAAAGAAATTCCTTGTCAATGAATGGGAAAAGGCTAAACGTGAGGAAACCACATCAAATTGTCGCGTAAAATGTAATGGTTGTGGTGCTACTGTATTTAAAGGAGGTGTTTGCTTTGAAGATAAGAATTAAGTTTTCAAAAACAGGTTCTCTTAAATTCATCGGACATCTTGATGTAATGAGATATTTTCAAAAGCTTAACAGACGTGCCGGTATCGATATGATGTATTCTCAAGGCTTTAATCCTCATCAGATTATGTCATTTGCACAGCCTTTAGGTATTGGTCTTACAAGCAAGGGCGAATATGTTGATATTGAAGTAAATACAAGTATGAATTCCAAAACAGCTGTAAATGCATATAACGAACATTCGGTGGAAGACATACAGATATTAAGCTACAAATTACTGGCTGATAATGTACCTAATGCTATGAGTCAGGTTGCGGCAGCTGATTATAATGTTTCTTTCAGAGAAGAAATATTGTCAAATGAAGAATTATCTATGAAATTTGATGAATTTATTGCTCAACCAGAAATAATATATGAAAAAGTCAGCAAAAAGACAACCCGTACTCTTGATATTAAGCCTTTAATATATAAATATGAATGTAAAGGACAAGAATTGTTCTTACAGTTATGTACAGGCAGCGTTGAAAATTTAAAGCCTGAATCAGTAATTGAAGCTTTCTTTAATTTCTTAGGCAGAGAATTTAATGAATATATGCTTCTTATTGAGAGAACTGAAGTCTATGGCTTAAAGAAGTTTGATGACGAAGAAAGATTGATTCCTTTGGAAGAATTTGGTGAAGATATTGAATAAGATTGTTATTACACATTTAGACAATGAAATAATTGCACCAGCAACAGTGATGGTATTCTATGAAAACGATACCATCACTGATTTTAGTTGTTATTACGATGATAGCGAAAGTCTGGTGGGCAATATATATTTAGGTTATGTAAAAGATATTGCTAAAAATATAAATGCAGCCTTTATTGAAATTGCTGATGGAATAAAAGGTTATCTGCCTTTAGAAGAAACTAAATATGCCATATTTGCTAATAATAAAAATACTGATAAGCTTTGTCAGGGAGATAAAATTATTGTACAGGTTTCTAAGGATGCAATTAAGACAAAGGACTGTGTTCTTACAACAAAATTCTCCTTAGCCGGAAGATTCTCCTGTATAACACATGGAGATACAAGAATTAGTATTTCTAAGAAGATAAAAGATGAAGCTTTCGAAGAAAATATTAAATCAATCACAAATCAGCTTGAATTTGACAAATTTGGTTTGATTTTGAGAACTAATAGCTATAATGCCAGTTTCGATGAAATAAGAGCCGAAATTGAATCTCTGACAGATAAATATAATGAAATTGTTGGCATTGGTTTAACCAGACCGGGGAAAACTTGTCTTTATAAGAAAGAAAGTCCGGTGTT
>CAZESO010000357.1:0-2020 GCA_964515325.1 uncultured Roseburia sp.
GGACATGTATGTGAGTTTGGCACACCACCAAATTCTGTGCTGCACCCACAAAATATTTTTGTTTTAGTCGCTAATTCTATATGAACTTCCAATCCTATATCTGCTATATAGTTTTCCATATTGCACCTCTATCTTTTGATTTGTTCTAAAGTGTATGCTACTCTGATAACATCCTTCTCTCTGAAACAACCACCAATAATTTGTATTCCTATCGGTAATCCATTTTCATCATCTTTTATTTTCATGGACAATGCCGGCAAACCACAAAGATTAGCAGGAACCGTATACAAATCGTCCATGTACATTTTTATGTTGTCCATATCTTCATCTGCCTTTATGGCATTGGTCTTTGTAACAGGAGCTATTATTGCATCATATTCTTTAAAACATTCCTCAAACTGTTCTTTAATAAGTCTTCTTACTTTAAGCGCTTTAAGGTAGTGTTCTTCATAAAATCCACTACTTAAAACATATTCTCCAAGAGCAATTCGTCTTCTCACTTCTTCGCCTAAAGCCTGTGTCTTGGTATTCTCATACATTTCATGTAAATCATTATACTCTTTGGCTCTGTATCCAAATTTCACGCCGTCATATCTTGCAAGATTAGAACTTGCTTCTGCACAGGCAATAACATAATATGCCATGACTGCATGCTCCGTATAATCAAGGTTTATTTCACTAATTTCTGCTCCCTTTTCTTTTAGAAATTCTAATGTATTTTCTATAGCTTCCTTTATCTGCGGTTGTAAATCATCTGTAAAGTATTCTTTAGGAACAGCAATTTTCATTCCTTTTACATCATTTACCAAACCACTTGTAAAATCGTAATCCTTTCTCTGTACAGAAGTCGAATCTTTTGAATCATAACCCGAAATAACTTCAAGTAAGGTTGCACAATCAGCCACATTCTTTGCTATTGGTCCAATTTGTTCTAACGAAGAAGCATATGCTACCAGACCATATCTTGATACAGTTCCATATGTCGGCTTCATTCCCACAAGTCCACAAAATGCCGCCGGTTGTCTAATAGACCCGCCTGTATCACTTCCTAATGCTATACTACACATATTACCTGACACCGCTGCACATGAACCCCCTGATGAACCTCCCGGTATATATCGATTGTCTATGGGATTCTTTGTAACTCCATAATATGAAGTTTTCGTGGTGCTTCCCATACCAAATTCATCCATATTTGTTTTTCCAATAATTATAGCCCCGGCTTTTTCTATATTATCAACTGCCGTAGCTGAATAACAAGGAACAAAATTTTCTAATATTTTGGATGCACAGGTATTCTTCACTCCATCAACACAAATATTATCCTTTATGGCAATGGGCACACCACCTAATATACCAATATCCTCTCCTGCATCCAACTTTTCCTGCAATTCTTTTGCCCTTTCCAATGCTCTGTGCCTGTCAACTGTTATAAATGCATTTATCTCTCTATCATATTTCTCAATATTATCAATTGTCACATTTACAACGTCCTCTATTTTTATTTTCTTTAATCTAACTAATTCAGCCAATTCTAAAGCTGTATATTCCATTATTCCATTCATTATCTTTCCTCTAAACTGTCTTTGGTACTACAAACATACCATCATATTTTTCAGGCGCATTTGCTATTATTTCTTCTTTCATATCATTATTATTTACTATATCTTCTCTAAAAACATTTACATCATTTGAGATAACATTTGTCAATGGCTCAACACCATCCGTATTTATTTCGCTCAACTTTTTTATATATTCAAGCATCCGTTCCATACTTTGCCTCCTAAAGCTTCAACCTTATTCCCTCTTTGATTTTTACATTATACATCATAAATTATTTTTTTTCATTGTAATTATTGTTTTTTTGATGTAAAATAGTTATTGAAATTATTGAAACGTGATGGAGAATGAATATGGGACTTATATTAGGAAAAATTAACTCATTTAACGAGGAAACACTCCTTTTTGAAGTCGGCGACAATGTCGAATATATTGCATATGTACAAAAAGGCAGTGTTAT
>CAZESO010000358.1:0-1971 GCA_964515325.1 uncultured Roseburia sp.
GGCTATCTTTGCATCCTGCTCTGTAACACCTTCTACTGCGTCAATCATCATAACAACAACATCAGCTCTTTCAACAGCTGTAACTGTTCTGATAATGGAATATCTCTCAAGCTCCTCTTTAATTTTGCTCTTTCTTCTGATACCGGCTGTATCAATGAATACATATTCGTTGTCATTTCTTGTAACAACTGTATCTACAGCATCTCTTGTTGTACCTGCAATATTAGAAACAATAAGTCTGTTTTCACCTAAAAGCTTGTTAATAAGTGATGACTTACCTACATTTGGCTTACCTATAATGGCAACTCTAGGTCTTTCATCCTCTTCCTCGCCATTGTCTAAATCCGCAAAATATTTTGTAACCTCGTCCAGCATATCGCCAAGACCCTGCTTACCAACAGCAGAAATCGGGAATGGATCGCCTAAACCAAGATTATAAAATTCATATACATCAGCTTGCTGCTTCTGATAATTATCTACTTTATTAACAACCAATACAATTGGTTTATGACTTCTTCTAAGCATGTCTGCAACCTTTGCATCACTGTCAACAAGGCCCTGCTTAACATCAACCATAAACATAATAACATCAGCTGTAGCAATAGCTATTTCAGCCTGTTCTCTCATTTGTGAAAGAATAATATCCTTTGTATCAGGTTCAATACCACCTGTATCTATCATTGTAAATGATTTATCAAGCCAAGTAATATCCGCATAAATACGGTCTCTTGTAACGCCTGGTGTATCTTTTACAATCGAAATATTTTCTCCAGCCAATGCGTTGAATAATGTTGATTTACCAACATTTGGTCTTCCAACTATGGCAACTACCGGTTTACTCATATTTACCTCCTATTTGGATAAGCTGTTATATATACAAAATTGTCGCTATCCGTTTTATTTTTGCTGATATCTATAATCTGTTCATCATCTGCTATTATTGATTTAATGAAATTCTCTCCGCCATTGTTTGTAACAAAGCACGGAGTATTCAAAGCCACTGCAACATCAGATAATGTAACATCATCTAAAAATACTTCTTCGCCACTTCTGACGATATTAAATGGCATAAGTATTCTATCGCCTAATTCTTTATCTTTTAACTGATTAATAATATCGCCACCTGTTATAAGACCGGAAACCGTAATGGTTTCACCAAAGAAATCATTTCTTATTGGGTAAACATTTATTTTAATGTTTCTAAACTTATCCATAAGCTTTGTAGCAAAACTGTTAATCATTCCATATGCCAGTCGTCCTGTTACGATAGATATATGTCTTACTCTGTTGTCACCGGTTATGGTATCAAAATATTCATTAAACTCATTAATCATAAGTCTCATCATCCCGACACCATTTTCCAGCTGAATGTATCCGTCATACCTGTCTTCTTCCGGAAACTCTCGTTCAGCCAATATATAAAACTCATCACTGGCATGTATAAAATGCAATCCGTATTCATTGTAAAATTTCTTTTGATAACCTTCAATAGTATCAATAACCTTGCAGGCATCTTCCTTTGTAAATAATTCTAAGGGATATAAACCTTCTCTATACTTGGTAAGTCCTGCCGGTACAACCGAAACGCTTCGCATAAATGGTAAATTTTCTGACAAATCTTCAATTGATTTGACTAATTCTTCCCCATCATTTACACCTTTACATAATACTATCTGCCCATTCATCTCAATACAGGCCTCTCTTAGTCTTTTAATCTTATCCAGAGCATCACCTGCAAATCGATTATTCAGCATTTTACATCTAAGTTCTTTATTTGTAGTCTGAACCGAAATATTAATCGGACAAAGATGATATTTAATTATTCTGTCAATATCCTTGTCCTTCATGTTTGTTAAGGTAATATAATTCCCTTGTAAAAACGAAAGCCTGGAATCATCATCCTTAAAATATAAAGTCTCTCTCATTCCTTTTGGCATCTGATCAATGAAACAGAATATACATTTATTAGTA
>CAZESO010000359.1:0-1962 GCA_964515325.1 uncultured Roseburia sp.
ATTGGTGTGGCTACATTGCTTGGAAGTGTAATTGCTTCTGTTATGAAACCACCCAAAAGTCGTGTTAGGGTAATCTGTAATTGTTTATTATTTTCAATGAGCTTTGAGAACTTTATGTTAGCATTTGGAAGAACTCCTATAATATGGTGCATTGGAGGCTTTCTTGGCTGGCTGGCTATACCATTAATGAATACAAATCTTGATGCTATTATGAGACTACATATTCCAGAGGAAATGCAGGGAAGAGTTTATTCTGTTCGAAATTCTTTGCAATTTTTTACTATCCCTCTAGGCTATTTTCTTGGTGGATTGTTGGTTGATAAAGTATTTGAACCGATTATGGCTATGCAGAGTGCGGAGAGTATTTTGGTAAGTATGTTCGGTAATGGTAAAGGTTCAGGAGCGGCATTTCTATTCTTTGTAATTGCGTTTGTAGGGATAGGTGTGTGCTTGTATTTTAGAAGGAATAAACATATTTGGGAGTTGGAAGAGATTTAACATATTGTTTTGAAAAGGCTTAACATCTAGTTGTTTTACATAGTTTTTGGCAATGTGTATACTATGTAAAACAACTAGGAGGTGTAGAAATGGAGTTAGGAAGTAAATTATCTATATGCAGACAAAATAAGAATATGACCCAAGAAGAATTGGCAAAAAAGCTTGGGGTTACACCACAGGCAATATCGATGTATGAGAGAAATGTAAGAATGCCGGATATATCGTTGCTGTCAAGCTTGTGTGAAATATTAGATGTTAGCGCCGATTATTTGTTGGGAATAAATGAAAGAAATACATCGTTGGATGAAAATATACAATATCATAATGAGATTTTAAGTAATTTTAGAAACAGTCTTGAACCTTTGGAATTGTTGGTAGGAGATAATATTGCAGTATTATTTTCTGATTTTTTGTACAAAAAGGAAATTGATAACATTAGAGTGAGATTGTCTAAAGAAGGAATATTGATGCCTGTTTTACGAATTAGGGATGATTCATTGCTGAATGAAAATCAGTTTATAATTCTTTCATATCAAAATGTATTATATGATGAGGTTGTCTGTGATGTGAAACTTGATTATATAATGAGCAGATTAGAAGTAACTGTTAGGGAAAAATACGCAGAAATAATAAATCCTGATATTGTAAAAAATCTTACAGATAATCTTAAGGTAAGATATCCGGCATTGATTGAAAATGTTGTACCGGAGACGATTTCATATGGTTTATTGACTAAAGTACTTAAAAGCTTTATGAATAGAGGTAATGGGATCGTATATTTGCCGAAGGTTATAGAATTTATGCAGTATGGTTTGTTGGAGGAGCCAAATACCAGTGTGGAAAAATTAACGGAGATGGTAATCAAGAATATAGAGAGGGAAGATAATTTTTGGGTGTATGTGGCGAAGGATAAGGAGCGAAAAAGGAATTGTTATGTTAGGTAAAATTATAACAGTAATAGTAGACAGACCGTTGGGTAGCTATCACCCAAAGCATAAGGATTTATATTATCCAATAAATTATGGATATGTAGAGGGAATTATTGCTCCAGATGGTGAGGAACAGGATGTGTATATTTTAGGTGTCAATGAACCGGTAATAGAGTATACAGGAAAAGTTATTGCCGTAATACATAGATATGATGATGTAGAAGAAAAATGGGTTGTGGCTCCAGAAAATATGTTTTTTACAAAAGAAGAGATAATGGAGCAAGTTAGATTTCAGGAACAATATTTTGATTCTGAGGTGAGAATGTAAGTACATCACATAAGCTAATCTGTTGGTAAAAAAACTAGCTTAATAAGCCAGTAGGTTGGATGTAAAAAATAAAAAGACCACTTGAATTAACAAGTGGTCTAGTGTATAATCCAAATAGAAAGGTTATCGGATGCGACATCCGATTGCCCTCAGTATTAAATTACTTAAGAAATAAGCATCCAAACTTTTCGAGGGTTAGGGATGCTT
>CAZESO010000360.1:0-1960 GCA_964515325.1 uncultured Roseburia sp.
CAAATTCATATAACTTGTTAATCTTAACCTTCTTTTTCTTGTCAGGCTCATGGGCATTTACAACCACAACTTCCTGATTAACCTTTAAAGTACCATTATCAACCTTACCAACACCAATACGTCCAACATATTCATTATAGTCGATTGTACTGATAAGTACCTGTGTATCAGCTTCAGGGTCTCCTGTTGGAGCTGGAATATAATCAATAATTGTTTCAAAAAGTGGAATCATACTTTCAGGAGTATCGTCTAACTCTAAAATAGCATGTCCAGCCTTTGCAGAAGCAAATACAAATGGGCATTCAAGCTGATCCTCAGAAGCATCAAGCTCAATGAATAATTCAAGAATTTCATCAATAACCTCATTTGGTCTGGCTTCAGGTCTGTCAATTTTATTTATACAAACAATTACATGAAGATTAAGTTCAAGAGCTTTTTTAAGTACGAACTTAGTCTGTGGCATAGCGCCTTCAAAAGCATCAACTACAAGAATAACGCCATTAACCATTTTAAGAACACGTTCTACTTCACCACCGAAGTCAGCATGTCCCGGTGTGTCAATAATGTTGATTTTTGTATCTTTATAATAAACGGCTGTGTTTTTAGATAAGATTGTGATTCCACGTTCTCTTTCGATATCATTTGAATCCATTACTCTTTCAGCAACTTCCTGACCTGCTCTGAATACACCACTCTGTTTTAAGAGCTGGTCTACTCATGTTGTTTTACCATGGTCTACGTGAGCTATTATTGCAATATTACGTACATCTTCTCTATTAGTTATCATAAATCCTCCAAAATTGTAAATTACTTATTAGCAACGGTTATTAAATATACCACATTAAAATAAAAAATCAAGATGCATAATGTTGTTTTTTTTTAGATAGTAGTGTACAATCTTATAGAATATGCTTAAAATTAAGTAGGTGTTAGATGACTGATAAAATACAAGAGATGGTTATAATTGCCATGTTTGCGGCGATAATATCCATAATATCAATTATTCCAACAGGAATATATATATTAGGCGTTCCGTTAACACTACAAACATTTGCCTGCTTCTTTGCCGGATATGTTTTAGGAAGTAGGGATGCCACTAAAGCAATAATAATATACATAATGTTGGGGTTAGTGGGGTTACCTGTATTTAGTGGCTTTAATGGAGGACCGGGAGCATTGTTTTCTGTGACAGGCGGTTATATTCTTGGCTTTATTGCAATTGCTGCTTTTTCCGGGATTGGGATAAAGTATAAAAGTACAATAAAGATAATGTTAGTGTCGTTTATTGGACTGATTATCTGTTATATTATGGGGACAAGCTGGTTTGCATTTGTTAGTAAAAATAGTATAAGAACGGCGTTTTTAATTGCAACACTGCCGTATTTACCAAAGGATATGCTTTCTATGCTTGCGGCTTATTTCATAGCAAAAAAAGTTAGAAAATCACTGAAATTTATAAAAAAGGATATATAAGGATGAGCAAGATTAAGAATTTAAGAAATTATACATTTATATTGTGTATGATGTTGATGTTGGCAGGCTGCGGACAGAAGCAGACAGTGGAACAGAGTGAGACAGCAACTACAATAAATAATTCTACAACTGTGCCAATGTATTCAACGCAGCTTCAAACTACTACAGAGCCGGAAAGTACCACAGAGGCAGAGACGACAACGATGCCTTATGTAGAGCCGGAGATAGACATTATAATGGTAGGAGACATTCTCTTACATGATAATGTACAAAATAGTGGTTTGCTTGCTGACGGAACATACAATTACGACCATTTATTTGCAAATGTAAAGGAAGATGTTCAGGCGGCAGATTTAGCTCTTGTTAATCAGGAGGTAATTCTTGGTGGAACAGAGATTGGCTTATACGGATACCCTAATTTTAATGGAGCATTTGAAGTAGGGGATGCCCTTTATAATGCAGGCTTCAATGTGATACTTCACGCTAC
>CAZESO010000361.1:0-1959 GCA_964515325.1 uncultured Roseburia sp.
GGGATTTTTATTTGCAGACACAAAAGATGGCAGATGAAAAAGAAGAAAAATTGAGGTGTGTATTAAAGCATTGTATTGTGTATTTTGTGGCGATGCTATTAACAACAATTCCTTTTGCAGGTTTGGAAATGTTGATTGTAGTTGTATTTGCCGCGGTGATACATATGATTGTTGATGTACTAAAATTTTTTTATGTAAAGGGTCTGAAAAAGAAAAAACATTCAAAATTAAAATTGTTTTTAGTGGATCAAATAATTCACACACTTACAATAATGATTATTGTGTACATTGTGGTAAGTAATAATATTGAATTTGAACAGTTGGGAATATTTTCACGAATATTTAGTGTTGTTGGTGTTAGTAAAAGAGAGTTTGCATCATGGATATTAGCTATTTTAATTATACATAAACCTAGTAATATTTTTATACAAAAAATGCTGAGTGGTTATAAGCTAAAAGTAAAAGGTGATGAAATAAAGAAAGATAATAATGCAGGACGAATGATAGGCACAATAGAACGAGCAATTATGTTAATGTTTTTATCAATAAAGCAATATTCAGCTATAGGACTTGTGTTAACAGCTAAATCAGTGGCAAGATATAATAAGATTGCAGAAGATGAAGAATTTGCAGAATATTATCTTTTAGGAACATTATTAAGTGCAGGAATAGTTATTACATGTGGTGTAATACTGTTTTAAAATGGAGGTAAAAATGGACAATAACAATCAAACCCCACACAAACGTCGTGTACGTTACAAAGGAACACATCCTCGTGCGTTCCATGAAAAATATAAAGAGGCGAATCCGGAGAAGTATGCAGATACTATTGAAAAGGTAATCAGCAAGGGAAGTACACCTGCCGGTATGCATATTTCGATTATGGTTGATGAGATTCTGGATGTGCTTAAAATTCAGCCGGGGGAACAGGGGCTTGATGCTACACTTGGTTATGGTGGACATACAAGTGCAATGCTCTCTAAACTAAATGGCGAAGGACATATGTATGGGTTGGATGTGGACCCTATTGAGATAGAAAAGACCAAAAAGCGTTTGGCAGATAAAGGTTTTGGACCGGAGATACTGACTGTGTGTAAGACTAATTTTGCAAATATTGATGAGGTGGCAGCACAGGCAGGAAAATTTGATTTTGTATTGGCTGACCTTGGTGTGTCTTCAATGCAGATTGATAATCCGGAGAGAGGATTTTCGTACAAGGTAGACGGACCGCTTGATTTAAGACTTGACCCTGAGCATGGGGAGTCGGCAGCAGAGCGCCTTAGAAATATAACAGAAGAAGAGTTTGTTGGAATGATGATTGATAATTCTGATGAGCCTTATGCGGAAGAGATAGCAGCAAAAGTGTTCTTTAAAATGAAGCGAGGCGAAAAGATAGAAACAACAACTGACCTTAAGAATATTATTGCAGAGGCTTTAGTCAGAGTGCCAAAGGCAGAGAGGGATGAGGCGGTGAAGAAGTCTTGTGCCAGAGTATTTCAGGCGCTTCGAATCGATGTTAACAGCGAGTTTGAGGTGCTGTACAGTTTTTTGGAGAAATTGCCTGATATATTGAATCCAGGTGCTAGGGTGGCAATTCTTACATTTCACTCAGGTGAAGACAGATTGGTGAAGAAGTCATTTAAGGAACTTAAAAAAGCTGGTGTATACAGCGAGGTTAATGATGATGTTATCAGACCGTCAGCTAAGGAATGTGTGAGAAATCCGAGAGCCAAGTCAACTAAGCTTAGATGGGCAATTAAGGCGTAGTAGGAGAAGATATGAACATTTACATTTGTGATGATGAAGAAAAGATTATACAGGATATATCAAAGGTAGTGTGTGAATGTTGTGCGGGTAGTGATATCCGCACTTTTTCCGGTGCAAAGAATTTGCTTGAAGAATTAAATGAAGATAGTGCGGATATTTTGTTACTGGACATTGATATGCCTGACATGAATG
>CAZESO010000362.1:0-1929 GCA_964515325.1 uncultured Roseburia sp.
CCTCTTCGAGACATGACAATTCGCAGTCTTCGACTGCTCATCGCGGGCTTAAGCCCTATAAAATAAAAAAAGAAATTAGACTTTCTTGTAAGTAAACTTACATCAAGTCTAATTTCTTTTTTCATTTTGCATGTCTCGGTGCTTTCGCGAAAGCTGTTAACGGGAATCGAACCCGTGACCTCCTCACTACCAATGAGGTGCGCTACCGACTGTGCCATAACAGCCTGTACTTAAAGTACTAAGAAAATATACGCTATTTTAGCGCATTTGTCAATATTGAAATGCTAAATTTTGTAAGGATATTTCTAGTTATTTGTAGAGATATGAATTCATTTTTCCTATACAAATTTTATTTACTAAAAGATACTATTTTTAACAAAAAATGCATTAAAAACCTTACTATTTTCCCTAATATGATATTTATATAGCATAAGATACTCGTTTTCGCCAATTCGTTTCTCTTACCGCCTAAAACCGCATATCCAGAGAAAAAAACTCTCTTTTCAGCTTAATTTTTCATAAAAATCTTCCCTAGAAACAAACAATTTTTGTATGGAGAAAATCGCAAACAGAAAATCTATATCTGCGAAATTCATTTACCTACAAAAAGCTTATGCATTGAAATGTCCATACTTATGAATTAACTACATAATGCTTATACATATGAAATATCCGAACTTATGAATTTCTTACATCATCCTCTGTCTTACTATTTCATATGCCAACACGCCTGCTGCCACCGAAGCATTAAGTGAATCTATGTCACCTTTCATAGGAATTGATGCAATATAATCACATTTTTCTCTTACGAGACGGCTTACACCTTCGCCTTCATTGCCTATAACAAGACCAATTGAGCCTTTAAGGTTAAGGTTGTACATAGTCTCACCGCCCATATCAGCGCAAACAAACCACATACCTTCCTTCTTCAATTCTTCAATTGTAGCAGAAATATTTGTAACCTTTGCAACTGGTGTGTAATTAAGAGCTCCAGCTGAAGTTCTGGCTACGGTTGCTGTAAGACCAACTGCTCTTCTCTTTGGAATAATTACGCCGTGAGCACCTGCAAGGTTGGCAGTTCTAATAATCGCACCAAGATTATGTGGGTCTTCTATATTGTCCAAGATAAACACAAATGGTGGTTCACCTTTTTCTCTGGCATTATCTAAAATATCAGAAACCTCTGCATATTCATATGCAGCAGCATAGGCAATAACACCCTGATGCTTGCCAGTCTTTGACATATTATCAAGTCTTTCTTTTGACACATAGTTAATGATTGTGTCGTTCTTTCTAGCTTCTCTTGTAATAGAATTAACAGGACCATCATGGCATCCGTCTAAAACAAAAAGCTTGTCTATAGTTTTTCCTGAGCGATATGCTTCCATAACTGCATTTCTGCCCTCAATAGTAAATTCTTCGTATCTCATATTTCCTCCATTTTCGAGAAATTAATTGCGCAAAACATTAATCAAGCCTCAAATAGACTCAATCAACTAAAACTACTGCACCTTACTTAATCCCAACTTTACAATCTCTGTCATTCTCTCAGTTTGACCGCTAAGATACAGATATCCTATCAAAGCTTCAAAGCCTGTTGCCATTCTGTAATCTGATATTGATGCATTCTTTGCACTTGTGTAAGACTTGGCATTTCTGCCTCTCTTGTATGTAGCAAGCTCTTCTTCTGACAAATCATCCATTATAGCCTTAATAATGTTTGCCTGAGTTTCAGCCTTAACAAGATTACTGCTCTTCTTGTGCATTTTATTAACCTGAGTATTACCTTCTGACACAACTATTGTTCTAATGATAATCTCATAAACCGCATCGCCTATGTACGCCAGAATCAAAGGAGAGTATGACTTAGGGTCATTCTCCTTTAAATCAAAACTATTCTTTAAAATATCATAGATACTTAAACTCTCT
>CAZESO010000363.1:0-1928 GCA_964515325.1 uncultured Roseburia sp.
TTGCTTTAAAGGGCTTGTGTATTTCGGATTTTACAAGATTAAAAAATTTGGATGGAGTAGAAAAAGCGCCTAATTTGGAATGGTTCTCTATGCGTGATGCTATATGGGATAAGACTGAAGTTGAATCGTATAAATGTTTTACTTATACGAGTGTAAAGTATCTGCATTTTGGCGCAAAAAAAATATTGGATGAAGACCTTACATTTGTGACTGATATGCCTAAATTGGAAAGATTTGATTTTGCTCCGAACTTGTTTGTAACAGAAAAGATAGCGTGGGTTATGGCGAAATGTCCAAATGTGAAAGGATATGCATTTAATATATTTATTAGAGATTATATGTATAATAAAGAAACTATGGAATATGACATTCAGGCATTATGTCTTCCGGGAAGAGGAAAACGATGTTTTCCAGCAACGGATACGGTGAAAAAAGAGAAATTAGAAAAAGAATTTTTGGAAATGATAAATAGATATAAAGAGGTGTCATTATGAAACTACTATATGGAACAGGCAATCCGGCAAAATTATCAGCCATGAATCGCAGGCTTGAACAACTAAACATAGAATTAATAGGTTTAATGGACCTTAAAGAGCAAGGTCTGACGATTCCTGATGTGCCTGAGGATGGTAACACGCCACTTGAGAATGCCAAACAAAAGGCTATGGCGTACTATGAAGCATTTCATATGCCGGTGTTTTCATGCGATTCGGGACTATATTTCGATAACTTTCCAGATGAGGTTCAGCCGGGAGTTCACGTGCGTAATGTCAATGGAAAATGTTTATCCGACGAAGAAATGATGGAATATTATGCAGGTCTGGTGAAGCAGTATGGAAATCTTACGGCCACATACAAGAATGCGATTTGCTTTGTGATGGACGAAAATAATATATTTGAAGCCATGGAGCCGTCCATGGAAAGTGAGAAGTTTATTCTGACGGATAAGCCACATAGCACCATTAGAAAGAAGGGCTTTCCGCTTGATAGCCTGTCCATTGATATAAAGACAGGCAAATATTATTATGATTTGCCGGAGACTGAACTGGATCAGGTAGCGGTAGAGGATGGATTTTTAATATTTTTCAAAAAGATATTAGAGAATAAATAATACCGCAATCTAGGAAAAGAAATACATAACAACATGACTTAAAATAAACTTACAAAGTAAAGAGGTGATGGTCATGAAATTAAATGAAAACATAAATTTAGTACTAAAATATATTGAAGTGCATCTTGAAGAGGCACTTACAACTGCCCAAATATCACGGATAGCAGGATATTCAGAGTACCATTTTATAAGAACCTTTAAGGAAAATATGAATGTAACTGTGACAGAATACATAATTAAGCGCAGACTTATCAAAGCATCAGAGGATATTTTATCAGGAGATAAGATAATAGATGTGGCGTTAAAGTATGGCTGGCAGTCCCATAGCGGCTTTACCAAAGCATTTGTGAAAGAATTTGATTTTGCACCATCACTTCTAAAAGCAATGAAGATTTCTATTGAGATATTAGGAGGTAGTGGTATGAGTCATGTTTTTTTAGTTGAGACAAAGGTAGGTCGGACAAAGGAAGAATTGTTTGAATTATTACAAGGAAAGTTAAAAGAAAATGGAATTGTATCAAGCGAAGAAAAAATACAAAAAGTATATAACATTGCTTGCGATGCATATGAAAATGTAAAGAGATATTCGGGAGAGGAATATATAACACATTTACTGAATGTCGCTATAATATTAGCATTATTAGGAGCGAAGGAAAATGTTATACTTGCTGGAATGCTTTGTGATGTAAGTAAAAAGGGTATAAGAACGTTGGAAGAACTAAAGATTACATTAGACAAAGATGTATATGCCATAGTACAAGAGGTTAATAATGCAAATAATGCATTAGAATCTTTGCCAGATGAAGTTATCCTAATA
>CAZESO010000364.1:0-1920 GCA_964515325.1 uncultured Roseburia sp.
TCCGGCTAAACTTAAGAAGAATGAATATATTGTTCGTCTTAACGAAAATAAGAAAAAGCTTACCGAGCAGTACAAGAGAACAAAGCTTATGTTTGAGCAGGCTATGGAAGAAGAAACAGAATTTACCGTAGAAGAGATAAGCATATTACATAATAATCCGGTAGCTTACGCTTTGATTAAGAATTTGGTATTTATGTGTGGCAAGAATATCGGTTTCATTTATGATAATAAGCTTGTGGACTATTCTGGCAAAAAGAAATCACTTAAAGCTGATGATAAGGTAAAAGTGGCTCATCCATTTAATATTTACAAGGATGGACATTGGGTGGATTATCAGAAAGCATTATTTGATGAACAGATTGCACAGCCATTTAAGCAGGTGTTTAGAGAATTGTATGTAAAGACTGAAGAAGAATTGGAAATGAATTATTCAAGAAGATATTCCGGTAATCAGATTCAGCCACAAAAGACAGTTGCGTGCCTGAAGACAAGACGATGGGTGGCAGATGTGGAAGATGGTTTGCAAAAGGTTTATTACAAGGAAAATATTGTGGCAAGAATTTATGCTATGGCAGATTGGTTCTCGCCTTCTGATATTGAGGCACCAACCTTGGAGTGGGTTGAATTCTCTGACAGAACAACCGGAAAAGAGATAAAGATTAAAGATATTCCTGATGTAATATTCTCAGAAGTAATGAGAGATGTAGACTTGGCAGTAAGTGTGGCTCACGCCGGAGGTGTTGACCCTGAAACAAGTCATTCTACTGTGGAAATGCGTGCAGCATTACTTACATTTACATTGCCATTATTCAAGCTTGACAATGTAAAGATTAATAAAAATCATGCCATTGTTGAAGGCTCATATGGTACTTATGATGTTAATCTTGGAAGTGGTGTTATCCATAAACATGGTGGCGCAATGATAAATGTGTTGCCGGTTCATTCACAGCATAGAGGCAAGATATTCCTTCCATTTGCGGATGATGATCCAAAAACTGCGGAAATATTGACAAAGGTTATAATGTTTGCGCAGGATAAGAAGATTAAGGATGTAAGCATATTGGAGCAGATTAGATAATGTAAAAAGAGATGAAAAGATGTATATCTCAACAAAGGATATGCATCTTTTTGTTATTATTCACCTGCAAGTGAATAATGATAAAATATTCACCTATAAGTGAATAATGGTAAAATATTCATCTATAGGTGAATATTAATTGAAGAAAAGAAGAAACTATGTTATTATGTAAATGGAGGTGACGATGGTGATTTTTGAAAGAGAATATGTTGCTATTATAGGTGATATTAAAAATTCTAAAATGCTGTTAGAGCGTAAAGAGGTGCAAGATAGATTAAATATAGTATTAGAAAAAATTAATGTGAAGTATAAAAATGATATAGCATCGAAATTTGTGATAACATTAGGAGATGAATTTCAAGGATTGATGTTTTCGGGGAATAATTTGGTAAAAATTATTGAATTTATTATAAGAGAAATGTATCCTATAGATATTAGATTTGGAGTTGGAATTGGAGAGATTTATACAGATATTAATCCTGATATATCTATAGGTGCAGATGGACCGGGATATCATAGAGCGCGAAAAGCTATAGAAAATGTTAAAAGCAATGAGCATAAAAAACAGACAAGAATGTCCGATATAAGAATTGAATTGGACGAAAGCCGACAAACATCTGAGAAAATGTTTAATACCATATTTTCATTATTGACAGTGATTAGAAATAATTGGAGTGATAGACAAAGAGAGATAATAAATGAGCTTGAACGAAATGGAGGAGTGCAGAAGGAATGTGCTAAGCATTTGGGAATAACGCAATCTTCTGTACAAAAAGGACTTTATGCAGGGGCATATTATACTTATAAGGCTGCAATTGAAGAATTGACAGAAATATTTGAAG
>CAZESO010000365.1:0-1910 GCA_964515325.1 uncultured Roseburia sp.
ACCTGTATCCTACATAATTATGAAACTTGTAACATCTATATCGATAATATTCATTCCAATAACTTACCATTCTTGAATATGAGTATCTAAATATGTAAGGATTGTTTTCACAGAATATTTGAAACAACCTATTATCTCTTGTTTCCATATACTTATATATATCATCAATAATTTCTACCACATATTCTGAAGACAATTTTAATATATATGGCATACACCACTGTGGAAAATCATTCTCTAATATTTTTCTTAAGTGTCTTTGTCTAACATATCCATCACAACTTCTCGTATAAATACAACTATATATAAATTGTTCCTCTTTATCTTCCAATTCATTATATATCTTTTCATCATCTACAAAATATATCCTATAAGGAAAGTTTATGATACTACCATCTAATAACAAGTATTCTTCATTCATACACTCATCAGAAAAACCTCTCGATAGGTTGTTATATGTTTTTAAACACATTTTTCCTAATACATTATGGACTTTATTCTGTAATTCATTTGGAAATCCCAATTCAAACACAATATCACCTACTTTGAGAATCATTATATTTGTAAACTTCAAATTATCTAAGCTCTGCAAATTGGATTTGTTTACTGTTTATAACAATTTTTCCTTGAAATAAACAGTAAAAACAACTCAAAAAAACTATTTTTAATGAAATTTTTACTGTTTAATAGCTGGCTTAATTAAAGCAAACAGTAAAATTATTAAAAACATGAAATTATGTAAACTTTTTTCTTTAAGCGCCACAAATTCTTATTCTATGTTTTAGATATTTTAATCCTTCATCTTTTTTATTCACTAATATTTGCTCCTTTACTACCCACATATAAATTAATATTTATCTTTGCAACTCAAATTTTTCATCATCCAATAAATCAGGATTGCTTTCAAAATATGCAAGTACAGCAAAATCCAATCTTTCAATATAATCATTATAATTATCAGGAAAATTATTCAACACTGATATATCATTAGGATCAAAATGATATAGAATTTCTTTTAAAATCCTCTGATAACTTGAAGCAATTTGCATCGAAAGTTCCTCACTTTTCAAATGTCCACTTGCTAAACAAGCTATGCTGTCATAAAAAGCCCAATATTTTTCAGTTGAAAAATAACTATCTTCATATAACAAATATAATAAACTATCTTCTTTTCCTAAATAATTGTCAGCAATAATTATTTTTGCTTCCTCTAAATTCATACTTACCTCACCAAATTATATTATCAAACTCATTCTACATTTTATTCCTAAAAAGCGTTTTCGAACTTGTGTTTCTATTAGATTTTAAAGACCTTATGGCTTTTGGAATGTTCATCTTAGCACTACTGACATTCATTTTCTTGAATTGTCATTAAAGTAGCAAAAAACCTTCCCTGTACTTTTTCAGTGCCCTCCTTTGACGAGCTTGGGAAGGTATTTCTTTTATCTCGGTCAACCACTCTGTGGCGATTGCCTTTTACAAATTATATTATAACATAAAACTTCTCCGTCATTTTTTCCAAGGTTTCTTTCCGCTCGTCCAGCCTTTTTCCCTCCAATAATTCACATCTGCTTCATTAAAGCCGTTTCTCTGCACTATTGACATGATTCCAAAAAACGCTCTTGTTTTTATAGCAGGCTTTACCTTGCCCACGCGAGAGAAAATCTTTTTTGCAAGCGAATCTGTCTTCTTTTCAATTTTACCTTTAATTCTTGGCTTTACCATTTCCCATCTTGTTTCCATAACCGCAACACCAAGCTTATATGTACGAGCACAGCCCCAGAAAAATGTACTGTCTGCCATATCCTTTATAGTACTGCTCATACCTGCACCTGCAGCTGTCGAAATACATACCGCCTGCTTTGAAAACATTTTTTCTTCCGGACGATGAACCATATATCTGTATCCAT
>CAZESO010000366.1:0-1886 GCA_964515325.1 uncultured Roseburia sp.
GGCATAATGATGAAGAATAAAGAAAAATATGCCGTAGCAGTAAGAAAACCTGACAAAGAAATTGAATTAAAAGTTGAAGAGCATAAAGGTGTTGGAAATAAAGCAAAAATATTTCAACTTCCATTTATCAGAGGTGTTTTTAATTTCATAGATTCGATGGTTCTTGGAATAAAAACATTAACATATTCAGCGGAATTTTATGAAGAGGAAGAAGAACAGGAAAAAGTAGCTGATAAAGTTACAAGAAAAGTGTTCAAAGAAAAGGCAGAAGCATTTTTGATTGGATTTACAGTATTTGTATCAGTTTGCTTTTCAATTGCATTATTTATAGTTCTTCCGCATTTGGCTTCGGCATGGATAGAAGGAAAGTTTAATATTAGAGACAAAGCAGTAATATCAGTTGTTGAAGGCTTTTTAAGAATTGCTATATTCCTGATATATATTTTGTTGGTAACGTTGATGGATGACATTAAGAGAACATTTATGTATCATGGAGCTGAACATAAATGTATAAATTGTATAGAAAGTGGTTTTGAACTTAATGTAGAAAATGTAAGAATGAGTTCAAGATTTCATAAGAGATGTGGAACAAGCTTTTTGTTCTTGGTTATGTTTATAAGTATTGTTTGCTTTATCATCGTTTCAGCATTATTGCCGGAAGATATGAAGTTATGGCAAACAACAGGTGTCAGACTTTTGCTTGTTCCTGTTATAGCAGGTATTTCATATGAAGTGCTTAAGTTGGCAGGTAATCATGACAATCTTCTTATTAAGATAATCAGTGCGCCGGGTATGTGGATTCAAAGAATGACAACAAAAGAGCCTGACGATAGCATGATTGAAGTTGCTATAGTTGCTGTTGAAGCTGTATTTGATTGGAAAGCATATATGGAAGAGAATAATAAAAATGAAGTATAGCCAGCTTATTGAATTTGCAAAAAAATATTTGATGGAAAATAATATTTCTGATTATGATATCGATGCATACCTTTTATTGGAATATGTATTTGGTATGACAAAGATGGATTATTTCATGAAAATGAATGAAATAATTGATGATGAGGAAAAATTAAATCAGTACAAGAAATATTTGGAAATAAGGGCAGCAGGAAAGCCGTTGCAGTATATTACTGGAATACAGGATTTTATGGGACTTACATTTAAGGTAAGTGAGGCTGTGTTAATTCCAAGATATGACACAGAGATTCTTGTAGATAAGGTATTGCGAAAGATTAAGGAATATCCAAAGAACAATTTAGAATTGCGCATATGTGATATGTGTACAGGTTCAGGATGCATAGGTATAAGTATTGCAAAGCTAGGCGATGTAAAGGATGTTACTTGTGTAGATATTTCTAAAGACGCTCTTGAAGTTGCCAAAGTAAATGCTGTGTCAAATGGTGTTGAATATATTAAATTCGTTCAAAGTGATTTGTTTTCTCAATTAGAAGAAAATGTAAAATTTGATTTTATAGTTTCGAATCCTCCTTATATTAAGACAGCAGAGATTGATGGTCTGATGAAGGAAGTCAGGATGTTTGAGCCAACATTAGCTTTGGACGGAGATATTGACGGATTGAAATTTTATAATATAATAACAAAGGAAGCGGCATCTCGTTTACATAATGGCGGATGGCTTATGTATGAGATTGGCTGTGAACAGGGTGTAGAGGTAAGCGAATTAATGAAGGCGGCAGGCTTTGTAGATGTTGAAGTTATAAAGGATTTGGCAGGGCTTGATAGAGTAGTTATAGGTCGTGCACATAAAAAAAGTTAGCACGAGTGATTATAGGAGGAAAAAATGTTTGATAAATTAGATGATATTCTCATTCGTTTTGATGAAATTTTAAATGAATTAAATGATCCTGCGGTTGTTAATGATCAGC
>CAZESO010000367.1:0-1884 GCA_964515325.1 uncultured Roseburia sp.
CAATGCTCACAAGAGCTAAGGATTATATCATCAAGGCTGGTACAATCATCCTTGTTTGTAATGCAATAGTAAGTATTATGGCTTCTTACTCATGGAGCTTTAAGGAAGTTGAAGCTACAGAATCAATGCTTCATGACATTGCTACACCATTTGCAGTTATCTTAATTCCATTAGGATTTGGTGTATGGCAGTTAGCGGCAGCGGCTGTTACAGGTTTCATTGCAAAAGAAGAAGTTGTTGGTACATTAGCAACAGTATTTGCTATCAGTGCAATTAATGAAGATTTCGAATTAGCATCATCTGCTATGGGTCAGGGTGAAGCAATGTTTGGTATTACAGCAGTAGCTGGTCTTGCATACCTTATGTTCAACCTTTACACACCGCCTTGTTTCGCAGCTATCGGTGCCATGAACTCAGAAATTAAGTCTAAGAAGTGGTTATTTGCAGGTATTGGACTTCAGTTCGCAACAGGTTATATTGTAGCGTTCCTTGTATACCAGATTGGTACATTAATCGCATATGGTAAGGTTGGTGAAGGTTTAGTTGCCGGTCTTATCGCAGTAGTAGCAATCATTGCTGTTATTACATATTTAGCTATCAGCTCTAAGAAGAAGCTTACAGCAGAATATGCTAATAAGGCTGTAAAGTAATATATTAGGAGATATATTATGGAGAATTTTATTATAATAGTAATTCTTGCAGTGATTTTAGGTTCTGCAATAACATATATAATAAAAGAGAAGAAAAAAGGTGTTAGATGCATAGGCTGTCCGGCAGCAGGAAAATGTGGTGCCGGCAATGGGAAAACAGCTTGTGGAGGTAAAAAAGACTAAATATCTTTGAAATATTTTACATATTGAATAATTTGTGGAAGCCGCCAGTTGTATTGGTGGCTTCTTTTTACAATTTTACAGAAAATTATATTAAATCTTTGTTACCACTATTGAATTGTTTTTGTGTTCTGTGTTATAATCATTTGAATATAGGTACAAGTGGGAGTGTGTCCCTTTGTAACTTATATTATTAATTAAGAGTATAGGATGGTAGTTATGCTAAACGAGGAAAAGATAAGTCTTATGACTAAATTGGCCTTATATGAGCAGAAGGAAGGAAAAAAGCAGATACCGATGAGCGGTTACTATAAAGGTGATTATGTATCGCTGAATGTACTGAATTCTGTTATAATAGGAACGATTGCATATATATTAATAGTTGGAATGATTATTTTAATTAATGCTGAAGAACTTGTGAACAAGATTACAGAAATTGATTTGGTTACAGTTGGTAAGCAGATTTTAACTTATTATGTAGTCTTCATATTGTGTTATGCAGCTATTGCATATGCGTTTTACAGTGTGAAATTCAAGTCAGTAAGAGTAAAATTAAATCAATATAATGCAGACTTGAAGAAATTATATGAAATGTACAAGAAAGAAGGCTCAGTCAAAGAAGATACAATGTTCAGTAAAGAATTACCGGTGAAGAAGATTAAGCGTGCCAGAAAGGTACAGGCGCCGGAACCGGTTGAAGAATCAACAGATGCTGAATTGGATGAAATACTTCAGATGATTGAAGAATAAATGGTTGTAGGAAGGTTTAAGTATGGTTAAGTTATTAGTATTAAAAGAGAAATTCAAATCGCTATATAATTTATATGGTTTTTATATAGAATGTGCTTTGAAGTTTATATTAGTGATATTTTCGCTGATGGCTATTAATAGCAGAGTTGGATTTATGGGAATCTTGAAGAATCCTGTGGTAATGATAGTTATTTCATTGGTATGTGCTTTTATTCCAAAGACAATGATAGCGCTTGTTGTGGTTTTATGTATGGTTGCGAATGTATCAGCTCTGTCCATAGTGGTCGCGGCATTGGTACTTGTG
>CAZESO010000368.1:0-1864 GCA_964515325.1 uncultured Roseburia sp.
CAAGAAGTACTAGATGTATATGCAGATTTAGAAACAAGTCCAAACCAATTATTATCATTAGTTAACGCCAGCTGTGAATATCAAGGAAACGATGGATTCTTTGATACAATGGCAGCATTCTTCACAAGATTGTTTACTGGTGATAGATACGTATTTGCCTATATGCCAATTATTTCAACAATTGTATACATGTTTGTTGGTATATTGATGTATTTTGTTTGGCCAATTGTTCAAAATGGTATTTATGCACTAGGTGGTTTGGTTGAAGGTTCGGGATATGTAGGAACTTTGATTTTTGGTCTGGTAAAAAGAGCATTGATTCCATTTGGTTTACATCATGTATTTTATATGCCATTCTGGCATACTGCGGTTGGTGGCACAATGGAGATAAATGGTCAGTTAATTCAAGGTGGACAAAATATTTTCTTTGCGCAGTTAGCTGATTCAGGAAATATTGCACATTTTAGTGCCGATGCAACAAGATTTTTCTCAGGTGAATTTATATTTATGATATTTGGTTTGCCGGGGGCAGCACTTGCAATGTATCACTGTGCGAAAACAGAAAAGAAGAAGGCAGCAGGAGGTTTGCTTTTATCAGCGGCTCTGACATGTATGGCAACAGGTATTACGGAACCTATTGAGTTTTCGTTTTTATTTGTAGCTCCATTACTTTTCGTTGTACAGGTAATTTTGGCAGGCTCTGCATATATGATTGCCCATATTCTCAATATTGCAGTGGGATTGACATTTTCCGGCGGTTTACTTGATTTGATTTTATTTGGTGTTTTACAGGGTAATGATAAGACAAGCTGGTTGCTTATTATTCCGGTAGGTATTGTATATTTCCTTTTATATTATTTTATTTTTAAATTCCTTATTAAGAAATTTAATTTGAAAACTCCGGGACGTGAAGATGATGCTGAAGAAACAAGACTTTATACTAAAGCTGATGTTAATGCAAGAAGAGAGGGAAATAGTGAGTCAAAGGATTATGTTAGCGAGAATATTGTAAAAGGCCTTGGTGGCAAAGATAATATTAGGGATGTGGATTGTTGTGCTACAAGATTACGTTGTACAGTTGTTGATGCAAATCTTGTAAATGATTCGATTTTGAAAGCAACGGGCGCATCAGGTGTTGTTCATAAAGGAACAGGGGTACAGATTATTTATGGTCCAAATGTAACTGTTATTAAATCTGAACTTGAAGATTATTTGGCAAAGGGACAAGTGATTGAGGTTAAGAAAAATATTGTGATTTTTAGCCCGCTTGATGGTATTGCGGCAGATATTTCAACTGTACCTGATGAAGGCTTTGCAGGTAAGATGATGGGGGATGGTGTGGCAATTACACCAAATGGCAAATATGTATGTGCACCTGATGATGGTGAAGTTGTTATGATATTTGATACAAAGCATGCAATTGGTTTTAAAACAAATTCAGGAATAAGCTTGTTAATCCATATTGGGATTGATACTGTATCATTAAAAGGTAATGGATTTGAAGAATTGGTTAAAGAAGGCCAAAAAGTAAAGAAGGGTGACAGACTTTTGAAGTTAGATTTGGAATATCTGAAGGAGCAAGCACCATCTATAGTTTCGCCCATTGTATGTACCGAATTGGAGGAAAATCAGAAAATAAAAATGTTGGTTAATGGAAATGTAAAGGTGGGAGAGCCATTGTTTGAAATTGATATTTATTAGGAGGGGAAGAATGAAGTCATTTAGTTATGTTGTTAAAGATGAAATTGGTATTCATGCAAGACCGGCAGGATTGCTAGTAAAGGAAGCAAAAAATTATGAAAGTAAAATCTTTTTAAAAGCAAACGGAAAGAGAGCTGAGGCTACTAAGCTTATGGCAATTATG
>CAZESO010000369.1:0-1860 GCA_964515325.1 uncultured Roseburia sp.
ACGCCCGACAAATGAAATGATGTGCAAGCACCTCTTTCACTTGTCGGGCTTTTGCTACAAAAAAAGATTGCCACCGTTGTGACAACCTTTTCCTGCTCTATACATATACTATTTCCAAATTACCAAATGAAACCTCACCCACAACTATCAATGTGTTTGTTCCTGTAGGATCACACTTTCCGCTTTCTGTAACACCGGCAAATGCTTTTGATACATTTACGCTTACATTCCATTCCTTTGGAACATACAATGTTGTTTTACCAAAGCTTGTTTCTACATTTATAGTTGCCTGAGCATTGCCAAGTCTCGCATTATCAAAATAAATTGAAGCATTACCAAATGAATTTTCTATATTTGCCACCTTTAAATTCTGGCAATTTACATATTTCACAGTTGAACCAAATGCCAACTCACAATCAAAGCTCTCATCGGACTGTGTTGATTCTTCAACACCCTTTTTAGCTTTATCCCATATATATTCCTTGCCATTTACTTCAACCTTTTTCTTCTTTCTCCCACCAAATATCATGTTAAGACCGATTGTTCCAAACAATGCTGCAAATAATACAGGCCATGGTGTAAGGTTTTCGATTCCCCATGCTTCATCAAATAAAATCGCGATAAATGCCAATGGGAATAACATATTTCCAAAGCTGAACTTAATAAGTCCGTCTACAAACCACATTACGCAGAATCCTGCGAATATTGCTGTCCATATGCTAAATTCTCCAAATAAATCAAAGCTTCCTAAAATTATAAACAACGCCATCACTATAAAAAATATACCCCAGGTTACATTTTTTGATTTCTTCATTATATTTTCCTCCTCTTTTCTGCCAGTCGCTCCACCAGCGCTTTATAATAATTTCTTGATACATATACGCTCTTATGACTACCCTCAAACTCTACGATACTTGCCGATGTAATGTTCTTGGTTATGGAATATATATGGTTCAAATTCACGATACCCGACTTGGATATTCTCATAAAATATCTTGGTAGCAATTCTTCAAGCTCATATAATTTGTAACTTGTCTCGTAGATTTCATCTTTCGTATGCGCCCTTATTACTTTATTTTCTGTTTCGAAAAATAATATTTTATTTAGTGGCATGTAATATTCTTTATCATTCTTATGTAACAATATTGTCATATCACTATCTGCCTTTTCCATCAAAGATTGTTGTAATGCTATTATATGTTCATTAAGTTCTTTACACTTAATCACTACACATTCTTCTGATAGATTTTCGTCTATTTCGATGGTGACTTTCATTGCATGCCCCTTTCCTAAAGTGTCATTTGATAATGCAACAGCTGTTCTGCCTTTAGTATAACAGCATTTTGAATTTTGTAAATGCTTTTAAACCAAGTGGTAAATTTTCAAAACTAAGATGTAAATTTGTTAACCTTAAAAAATTTTTTTCAAAAAATTTCAAATAAAGTATTTTCATATTGGTATATTTTGTGATAAAGTATTTATGGTAAATTTATCTCGCAGGAGATAACACTCATCTTATACATAAGGAGATTCAAACTATGAAAAAGATTTATGAAGGAAAGACAAAAGATGTTTACAGCCTTGACAACGGCAATGTAATGTTGAAATTCAAAGACGACTGTACAGGTAAAGATGGCGTTTTTGATCCAGGTGAAAATAGTGTTGGTTTAACAATCGAAGGTATTGGTAAAGCTAACCTTGAAACTTCAATTCACTATTTTGAACTTTTAAAAGAAGCTGGCATCAAGACACACTATGTAGGTGCTGATGTTGAAAATGCTACAATGGAAGTTCTTCCTGCAACAGTATTTGGTCACGGCTTAGAAGTTATCTGCCGTTTAGTTGCTACAGGCAGCTTCA
>CAZESO010000370.1:0-1846 GCA_964515325.1 uncultured Roseburia sp.
TTGGAAAATCGTGGGCAGATACTATATGCAGATTATGATGGTGAGTACCATTATTTAGGAGGTAACTAATGTTTAGATTAATAAAAACTGATACGAAAGTATTAATGCATAAAAAAGGATTTCAGATTGCGTTTGTTATAATGTTAATATATGCGCTTTTGGTGACGCTTGTATATGCTCATATCCAAAAAGGAAGCGATGTATCAATGTTGTATCATCCGGCCATATTGTCAGGATTGAATTCGGATATGGAATATGTATGGTTTTTTTGTAGATGGTTTCCTTTTTTGATTGTTTTGCCAGCGGGATTTTCTATTGTTAATGATAGAAATACTAATATGAAGGTTTTCTTTGAATGTCGAAGAGGAAAGAAAGAATATTATATTTCTAAACTGGTCTCATCTTTTATTGTGACATTTATTACAATGGTTGTACCATTTCTGGTGCAGTTAGGCTTGAATGTGATAATTTTTTCTGGTGGAGCGACTAGAAGTATGACTAACTGGCCTACATATAGCTCAGTTTATTTTGAACAAAGTGAAGCGTATTTGTTGGCAGATTTGTTTAATGAAAATGTATATATATACTTTATATGTTCGTTGATATTAACAGGAATTTTTTCAGGCTGCCTGGCAGTGTTTTTAGTAGGTATTTCTACGCTTGGATTTAAATATAAGGCATTTTTGTTCTTGCCAATTTATTTAGTAATTTATGTGGTGACATATTTAGGTAATTATATTGAAGGATTAAATACTAACATTGATTTTTATATAACTCTGTATGATGCAGTCAATGGAAAAAGTTTGATTTTCTATAGTGTATTTATGATTGTTTTGGTCTTAATTGGTGTTGGATGTAGTGTGTATAGTATAAAGAATAAAGAGAATGTAAGTTAAAAAATGAGAAGAAAAAATTATGTAATATTGTTCATATGTATTATAGTTATGAATTTGTATAAAAATTTTAATAGTGATATTAATGATTTGGCAACATATGTTATTACTTGTATTGGATTGGGTGTTCCACAATTTTCGTCAGGATATATGGTTTTATTGGCGTTAGATATGTTTCCGGTTTTATGTATTGAAATAGTGGAAGGAATAAGCATTTATAAACATTATACGGTAGGAAGTGCGTATTACTTTATTAGACAAAAAAATAGGAAAAAATGGTACAAAGAAGAGTGCTTGAAAATGTTTAGAAGAATAGCATTGTTTTATATGATGTATGGTGTCTTAACATTTGTATTGGCAGCTGTCCTGCATAAGATGATTGTAACCAAAGAGGCTGTTGTGTTATTAGTATTTCAATGTATTGTAACAATACTATATTTGTGTACATTTTCCTTGTTATTAAATTGTATATCAATAATAACGGGTAGTGAGAGTGCGTACTGTGCTGGAATAGGAGTTCAATTGCTTTTTATTGCGGCATTAATGTTTTTTGGAAATATCAAATTAAATGCAAAATACCAAATTTTATTAAATTTAAATCCAATAGCATGTATTATTTTATCGTGGCATAAGTTACCGCATTTGCCTATAATGAATGATATAGAAATAGAATTGAATATAGTTTATTCAATGTGTTGGTTGACATTGCTAGGAATTGTAATCTATTTTGTCGGTAAATATATTGTTTTTAACAAAGATGTTGCTATTGAAAATAAAGAAGAAATGGGCTAAAAGAGGAAAGGATTAAAATTATGGATAAATTGCAATTAGAAAAAGTTAAGAAGACTATTGCGGGAAATATAGTCTTAGATGGAATAGATATGGAATTTGAGAAAGGAAATGTATATGGAATAGTAGGACAAAATGGTTCAGGGAAGACAATGTTGTTTAGG
>CAZESO010000371.1:0-1819 GCA_964515325.1 uncultured Roseburia sp.
AAAAAGCGCTAATAGAAATGCCAAAAGGGAAATCTCCACTAGTGGGAATATTTTTCTAAGAACTTGTTGTGTCAGTGCTTCTTCAAGTGTAAGATATTACTTTGCATGTAACGGGCATCAAGAATTAGCTGTTGTTGCAGAAGGTGATGGTTTGATTAATTTAAGAATTTATGATGCAACAAATAAAGTGTGGTATAATGACACTCAAGAGCTTAATGTCGGTTTGCCATCTCGTACAAGGGCATTCGATATTCCCAATGGGCCAGTTCGTTTGGAGATAGAGGTGATTAACAAAACTGATCGAGATATCAGTTTTGTTATTATAAGCAATTAATATTTACATAAATAATAATGGTAAATTTGCATATTGATATGCTATCACTGAATTGTAAATTTTATTAATTATAATGAAGTTAAATATCTTTCATATATTACTAATACTGACTATTTTATTTGAATCATGTAGTTTTGAGTCAGAAGGAATTTTCACAGATGAAACAACCGGAGATTGTCAATTATTTGATTATTATATAGATTCATATGGAAATGAAGGAATTGTGGCATATATTCACGATACCAAGTCTAAATATTCAACTCGTAAATATATAATTGTTGTTTCAGCAGATGAATCATATCAGGCGTGGGGGCCAATGGGGGAATGTGTTTACAAAAATGATACAATTGATTGGGTGGCGCTTGAAGATAAGTCATTTGGAGTAGCAATACATCAATCAATGAAATCGGGCGGTATTGAAAAGTATCCAGCCCAGGCATGGTGTGATAAGAAAAATAATAATGAGAAATTTCCGCGTGCGGGAAGTTGGCGACTTCCAACAATGCATGAATTTCAACAAGTTTGTAAATATATTACTTTGTTAAATTCTAAATTGGAAGATATAGGTGCTGTTCCCATTTCTATGAATAATCTTTATTGGACATGTGTGGAGGATTTTAATAATTATGTTGAGGTAAGTGGGATTAAAACGGATTATGATTGTAATAATCGCGCTATCGCATTATCTCCAAATGGCAGTACATATTCTAAAAACAAATGGTTGAAAAAGAATAAATATTATGTTAGGGCGATAAAGTATATCTATTATCATGATTAGAATATTTGTATTTCGAGTAATTTTTACATTTATATTACTTTATTCTTTTAATTATGTAAGGGCTCAGAATCTTCATGTAAAGCCATTGTCGATTTCAGAGTTAAAAGTTCCTGTATCTGATTTATTTTTGTATGTATCATCTGGTCAAGTAAAATATGCAAATTTATGGACTGCAAATTCAAATGTTCTAACATCGAAAGATAATCTATATGGAACACATATTGATGTTGGTTTTGGAATCGAACAATATAGAGCAAACAATAGTGTAGTAAATTATGGCATAACTGTCGGATATAAATATGAAATATATAGAAATAACAAAAGATTCATCACTAATTCTGGGGTAAAGTCTCATTGGATTTCAACAGATCTTTATATAAACTTCATTCACCGTTTTGGAATAGGTTTTAAATCAGATTTCTTTTTAAAAAGTAGAATAAGAAACAATGATCATTTCACATACGAAGGTATTAATCCAGAATGCTTTAATAAAATAACATATTGTTGGTACGGGTCTTTTGGAATTCGTTTTACAAAACTAAAATTTGAAGTTCGGGCAGGTTCATATATAAAACCACGGATAAATCCCAATAAAGTATCATATTATAATTTAACAAAAACGCATGTAGATGGATTATATTTTGAGTTAAAATTCTATTACAGAATATTCTCAACAGGAAAAGTGCATAATGCTCCATCATTGTTTT
>CAZESO010000372.1:0-1807 GCA_964515325.1 uncultured Roseburia sp.
AATAATATTGCAACAGCAGATTTCTTAATACATTCATCCTATATGGATAAAGAATATACTCACGAAATTGAGAACTTTAAGAATACTGTAAAGAACAGAGCTGAAACAGTTGTATAATTAACACAATACTATGACAGGAGTTAACTTGTAATTGAGTTAACTCCTGTTCTTATAACCAAAATTTCTTACACTATTTACCTGACACAACTATTCCATCAAACGCCATATAAGGAATTACATCGCAACCATCAAGCAAAACCTCTTTTGATATATCCACAAGATTCATAAGCATTGTCGCAATATTCCCATTAATCATTGCCTCTGTCACAGGTCCCATAATCCTGCCATTTTCAATCAGGAAGCTATTCTTTGCAACTCCTGAAAAATCTCCATTTGGTGCTGGCTGTCCTCCTGAAAATCCGCCAACAATAATTCCCTTATCAATATTTGCAATAATATCTTCAATTGACTTTTCGCCTGGTTCTACAACTACCGTAAAACTGCCGTTTTTAGCCATAGCAAATCCTGTTTTGTTGGCATAATATTGGTTCAACATAAAGTTTTCAAGCACACCATTTTTAATAAGATCATAAGGCTCTGACTTAAATCCATCAAAGGAAAGTGTTTCACCACACACTACTCTCTTATCAAGAGGATCAATCTTTATGCTAATGTGACTATCTGCCACCTGCTTTCCAAGCTTGTCAAGCCATATACTTGTTTTATCAAGAATTGCTGCACCATGCACAAACTGTCCCATAAAATATATAAATGATGCCATACTTTCCGGTGTAAGAACCATTGTTCCAGTAAATTTGCCATCCATAGACTTCATAGCAATCTGACTTTCCGCTATTCTTATCTTATTCTTGATATCTCCACATTCCATAAATGGCTTATCCAGATTATCAAGCTTAACACCAGCTCCAATCAATGAAGTTGTAACATCTCCTTCATGACCTGCAATACCTAATGAAACAAAATACGAACCTATATATTCATCACAAAATGTTCCATTTGTATTTCCGAATACCATATGTCTTCTATTGTGTGATACCACCATTTGCTGTACAACTATCTTTGGATGATTTAATCTTATATCATCGATAAGCTCTTTTGTTCTTGTAAACAACAAATCTGTATCCGGTTCATAAACACCTTTATGTGCAATTATTTCACCTTGATTAGGAGCAATATCATATGCATCATCCTGCTCTCCCGACTCCATTGATGTCATTGCCATATCAATTGCATTAACAACAGAATCCTCATCCAGCTTATTTACATAATACGAACCCTTCTTCTGTTCCTTATAAACAATTACATTAATATCCTGATTAAAAAGTGTTCTAAAAAGTGAAAATTCTCCACTTTCCACATTGAATTCTCTTGTTTCACCTTCTGTAATAAATATCTGTCCCTTATCTGCGCCCTTTTCTTTAATTAAGGCAACAGCACCATCTAAAATTTTCTTAATATCAGCCATTTATCTTCCTCCCATCATAATCTTACAACGTACAGCAGGTCCACCCATACCTACAGGCATTGGTTGCTTTTTACCACACATTCCCGAACTTGCCCATGTAACTGTGTCTGACACCATATCGACTGTCTTAAGCATATCAAATGCTACACCAGAAACAGTTGTATCCAAAATAGGACGACCTAATTTACCATTCTTTATCTCATATCCCTGACACACACCAAACATAAACTCACCTGTCAAGTCAGCCTGACCATTATTCGACTCAAGAAGATAGTAACCATCCTTAACAGAGTCAATCATTTCTTCAAGCTTATCCGTTCC
>CAZESO010000373.1:0-1789 GCA_964515325.1 uncultured Roseburia sp.
TCCTGATGAACAGCTACTAAACAAGGAACACCCTTGCCTTCCTGATATTCGCTTCTTACTGTATGACCAGGTCCCTTTGGAGCTACCATTGTTACATCAACGTCAGCTGGTGGAACGATCTGGTTGAAGTGAATATTGAAACCATGAGCGAACATTAACATGTTACCAGCTTCAAGGTTTGGCTCGATTGATTCTTTGTACATCTTAGCCTGTAATTCATCATTGATAAGGATCATGATGATATCAGCCTTCTTTGCAGCTTCTGCAGCTGTAAATACTTCAAATCCCTGAGCTTCAGCCTTTGCCCAAGACTTGCTTCCTTCATATAAACCAATAATAACATTTGCACCTGATTCCTTTGCATTTAATGCATGTGCATGTCCCTGGCTACCATAACCGATAACTGCGATTGTCTTACCTTCTAATAAAGAAATGTTACAATCTTCCTGATAAAAAATTCTTGCCATTTTAAAAGCCTCCATTTTTTTAATTATTAATTTTTATTTATTAAAGCCACATAAAACTATGTATGCATTAACTGTCGGTACATATATCCTTTGTAGCAATAATTAACGTATGTTATGTAATTACGCATTACCTCTTGCAAGACCTGTAATACCTGTTCTTGCAACAGCCTTAATCTGATAATCAGATAAAAGACTTGTAAACGCATCAAGCTTAGACTGGTCACCTGTTAATTCAATCATAAGTGAATCAACAGCAACATCAACAATCTTTGCTCTAAAGATATCAGCAATAGCGATTACCTGCTGTCTCTCTTCCGGTTTAACTGCAACCTTAACCAAAATAAGTTCTCTACATACTGATGCATCAGCCTTAAGCTCTGTAACTTCTCTTACATCAACAAGCTTAGCCATCTGCTTTTCAATCTGTTCAAGAATATCATCATCTTCGCCTCTTACAACGATTGTCATTCTTGAAAACTTAGGATCTTCTGTTTCACCGACTGTCAAACTATCTATATTGTAGCCTCTTCTACTGAAAAGACCCACAACTCTATCAAGTACACCTGCTGTATTATCAACTAATACAGAAAATACTGTCTTTCTCATAACATTTTCGTCCTTTCCATAATTTTATGTATAAAGCAACTTTAATAATAACAATAAATGTAGGCTTTGTCAACGATAAATATAACTCTTCGCATCTGCTATCATTTTTTCAACAAAGCCTGTAGGTATTTGCATCGGCTCATAAAATTGATTCGTTCCAACACCTAATCTTTGTTTTGTCTTTTGAATATCATTGGTCGCCTCTGCGAGTTTTTTTGCATCTTCTTGATGTTGCTTTCCAAAGCGATTTTCAACAAACAACGAAAACTCTTCTAATAGAATAGACAATTCTTCCGCTATTGATATTTTCACAAATCCTTCCTCAGCCGTATCATCTTCCATATATCTAATTCTATTTCCTTTCTCATATCCAGAAACTATTTCATCACAAATATTCCTGAAGCTGCTCATTAAAGCATCCCTTTTTTCCTCTGCAATAGATGTACCGCTACCCTTTAACTGTAAATATTCATTTGGCGTAATCTGTGAGAATCTATTTGTAAAACTTTCTATAGGCTGATGTTCAAATAAATATTTTATCTCATTTGTAACTTCATCTATGTCCATACTTCCCTTTAGCTTACTTCCATGTAACGCCCGTAAGCCTTCCTGTGATATTTCAACTTTAATTGGCATACTCTCTTTACCAAATTTATTTTCACTAATATTAATAAACTGACTATTTTGCTTATGTGCCATTTCAAACAAATCAACAG
>CAZESO010000374.1:0-1779 GCA_964515325.1 uncultured Roseburia sp.
ATCCTCTCGCTTTGGCCAAAGCCACGATTTTTTCCATCGTCTTTTCCATAACTAACATTTCCTTTCGTTTTATATAGATATTTTGGTATTATAACCCTAATATTTCATATTTTCAAGCCAGAATTTAATTTTTCAATAAATGTGTGACTATTTCCACCCAATCAACTCCAACGACTTGAAACTTTTATCCACACATTTAGCCATCCATCGTCCCATAACCATGGAAAGCTCTGTTAACACTTCATCTGTCACGCTGAAATTGTACAACTTCTTGATTTCTGCCGAGATTACATACTGCATTGTATACAATGTAGATGTAAGCAAATCCACACCCTCATGCTTTCCCTTGCAATTTTTACACAATACACCATTTTTACTGACATTGAAACTCATAAGATTCTCACTGCTTCCACATTCCGCACATGAAAATACATTTGGATATTCACCATTTATGGCAAATACCTTCAGTTCAAATACATAGCGTACCAGTTGCTTTGGTATGGCGTCCTTTCGTAATGCATTCATAGTCACATACAAAAGAGCCAGCATCTCTGTAGATGGAACATTTTCCATTGTGTAATAAGCCGCAAGCTCCATAAAGTAAAAGCCATAATAAATAGCATCTATATCCTGTTGTATATCCTCGAAGTACTCTGATATTTCCATACCTGTTACATTGTAGGCGTTTCTTCCTGCATACATTGTAAACTTGCCAAAGGAAAACTGCCTGCTGCCGGCACTAAGCAGACTATGCTGCTTTCTGGCACCCTTGACAAATGCTACAATCTTCCCTCGCTCCTTGGTAAGAATAACCAGCCTTCTGTCATATTCATTGACAGGTGTTGATGATAGCACCATCCCTGTCAATGTAATCTGATTCACCATATCATTGCTCCTAACGCATTGTAAATCTCAAATCCAACCTTAATATTATAAATCCTTCTTATTATACCCAAAATTCTTCAACTGCGTGTCGCTGTCTCTCCACTCTTTTCTCACCTTAACCCAAATTTTAAGGTTCGCCTGCATTTCAACAAGCCTTTCAATCTCATATCTTGCAGCACTGCCAATCTTCTTAAGCATTGCACCCTGCTTACCGATCACGATACCCTTGTGCGAATCCTTTTCGCAGACAATAGTTGCCTCTATGTCAACTATTTTGCCATTTGGGCGTTCCTTCATGGTATCAATATACACTGCGATACCATGAGGTATTTCCTCATCAAGACATTTCAATGCCTTTTCACGGATAATTTCTGCAACAATCTGTCTTACGGGCTGATCTGTAACTGTATCTTCATCATAGAACATTTCACCGTAAGGCAAATATTTGAAAATCTCATCCACAAGTTCATCTGTATTTGTACCCTTCATAGCTGAAACAGGTACTATTTCAACAAAATCATGAATCTTTCTGTAAGAATCAATAACCTTTAGTATTTCATCCTTTTTGATTGTATCAACCTTATTTATAACAAGAATGACCGGTGTATTTACACCCTTTAACACTTCTGCTATACGCTGTTCGCCTGCACCAATGTAATCTGTCGGCTCAACAAGCCAGAGAATCAAATCAACTTCCTTCAATGTGTTGAACGCAGCACTTACCATATATTCACCAAGCTTGTTCTTCGCCTTATGAATACCCGGTGTGTCAAGGAACACAATCTGTCCCTTATCATTTGTAAAAACTGTCTGTATTCTGTTTCTTGTTGTCTGAGGTTTGTTGGATGTTATAGCAATCTTCTGACCGATTATTCTGTTCATAAGTGTTGATTT
>CAZESO010000375.1:0-1752 GCA_964515325.1 uncultured Roseburia sp.
TACCGCCTTAGGATCCTGTCCAAAAGCAATACCACCCTCTTTTACATTAGGGCATGAAATATTAATTTCAAGCATATCAACAGGCTCATCTGCAAGTCTTTCCACAACTTCAATATAATCTTCTGTTGTTTTTCCACACACATTTACAATAATCTTTGTATCATATTTCTTAAGAAATGGAATGTCTCTGTTTACAAACACATCAATACCAGGGTTCTGTAAACCAATAGCATTAAGCATTCCACCATAAACCTCTGCAATTCTTGGAGTCGGATTTCCAGGCCATGGTACATTTGCAACACCTTTTGTCACAACTGCCCCAAGCTTGCTTAAATCCACAAATTCGCTATATTCCATACCCGAACCAAATGTTCCTGAAGCTTCCATTACAGGATTCTTGAATTCTACACCAGCTATATTAATCTTTGTATTCATAATTTTAATTCAACCTCCTGTTCCCTATAACTCAACTTCATTTGCATCAAATACAGGGCCATCTTTACAAATTCTCTTGTTATTTACATTTGAATGATGGTCTACTTCCTTACTCTTGCATACACATGCAAGACATGCACCAATACCACAAGCCATCTTCTCCTCAAGAGAAATCTGTGCTTCCATACCAGCTTCATTAGCAAATGCCTTTACACCTTTAAGCATAGGTGTTGGACCACATGAATAGATGACCTTTGCATCAATATTGTTAGCCTTAATAGCATCAATTACATTTCCCTTAGTTCCAACGCTGCCATCCTCTGTTGCAATGTACACCTTGCCATACTTTTCAAGCTCATCCAATAAGAATGTATCGCTATTTCTATAGCCTACAGCAATATTTACATCCACACCCATAGCTTTAAGTTCTTTTGCAGTCTGAACCATCGGTGGAATACCAATACCACCTGCTATAAGAAGCGCTGCATCACTCTTTAATGTATAACCATTTCCAAGAGGACCAACAACCTTAATATTCCGTCCTACACCGTACTGTGAAAATTCAGCAGTACCTTTTCCTGCAACTCTGTACACAATTCTAAGTCTTTTATTCTCCTTGTCAACTTCACAAATACTGATAGGTCTAGGCAAGATTCTTGAACCATCATTACAATATAACGAAATAAACTGACCCGCTTTAGCTTCCCCTGCTATTTCTTCAGTTTGAATCCACATAGAAAAAATACCTGCTGATATTTCTTCCTGGGCTACAACTGTAACCATTTCCTGAAATTTCACGATTTATCAATTCCTTTCTTTTTTAGCCATAACAAAAATTACATACGCTGTGGCTTGTGTATATTTTATTATATAAAGTATATTGCCTTGCGATGCTGGTCGCGTCAGTTTCCAAAACACTTCTAAAAACATTTAGAAATTCTTATCATAATAAATCCGTTTAAGAATATGACTAACAGCACCACAAGGCTTTATAGTTGCATTTATTTAAATCTACTTCAAGCCCACAGCGCTTGTAATATCTTCAATCATATCCACACCAGCCTGTCTTGATGCTTCACCAAAGTTTTCTGCACCAAACTTAGCGTATGCTTCCTGCTTGTATGCACAAATGATACCTCTTGATGAATTTACGATTGCACCAAGTCCGTCTTCATTAAAGTATGGAGCAAGGTCTGAAGCCTTACCACCCTGAGCACCATAGCCCGGTACAAGGATATATGATTTTGGCATAACTTTTCTTAAAACCTTACCCATTTCAGGATATGTTGCACCAACAACTGCACCAACATAGCTGTA
>CAZESO010000376.1:0-1750 GCA_964515325.1 uncultured Roseburia sp.
GAAAATGTTTAAGCCTGAATTTATCAATAGAATAGATGATATTGTTGTTTTCCACAGTTTGAGTAAGGATGACACAGTAAAGATATTGAATATTATGCTTGATACTATTTCAACAAGAATTAAGGAGCAAATGAATATTACATTAAATGTTACACCATCAGCTAAGAAATTCATTGTTGAAAAAAGCTATGATAAAAAATATGGTGCAAGACCATTAAGAAGAGCTTTACAAAATATGATAGAGGACAAATTAAGCGATGAAATACTTGCAGGTAAAGTTAAAGAGGGCAATAAAGTTAAGTTTAATGTTATAGGTGAAGAATTAAAAATTAATGTAATAAAATAACTAGAAAAAAAGAGCCTATTAGTATATAATGGTAATATATATTAATCAGTGATTTACAGGAGGAAGAAAAAATGGCAGTAGTAGAAGAACTTATCCGTGTTGAGAACAATGATACAATAAGTTTTGGTAATCATAAACTTAGTGAAAAGACAAAGAAATCCGATTTTGAGTTTATGGGTGATGTGTATAAGGTTAAAACATTTGGTGAAATTACAAAGTTAGAGAAGAATGGTTCAATGATATATGAATCGGTGCCGGGCACAACAGTTAATAATTTTAAAATTGAAGATGGAGATGTTGAGTTTAAGGTGGAAGCTGATGTGGATTCCCAGATTACACTTGAACTTGAAAGTGCTACAGAATATACACTTTATCTTGATGGTGTTAATGCCGGAAGTATGAAGAGTAATCTTAGTGGAAAGCTTACATTAAGCATTAATGCTGCAAATGGACAGACAACAGTTAAGATTGTTAAGGCTTAATAGGTAGTAAATGTATGGCAAAAGCGAAGACTACAATGTTTTTTTGTAAAGAGTGTGGTTATGAAGCTTCCAAATGGTTAGGTCAGTGTCCGGGTTGCAGAGAGTGGAACACATTTGTGGAAGAACCGGTAGCGAAGAAGTCAAAGAACCAGGTTGCAGCAGTAAGTGCTGTGGCAGGTGAAGTTAAGAGTATAAATGACATTTCTGTTGATGAAGAAGATAGAACAAGTACATCTATTAAGGAATTGGATAGAGTTTTAGGTGGCGGTATTGTTAAAGGTTCATTAACTCTTGTTGGTGGTGACCCGGGAATAGGTAAGTCGACGTTGCTTCTTCAAGTGTGCAGAAATTTATCGGAGTCAGGCAAGAGGGTTTTGTATGTGTCGGGAGAAGAATCATTAAAACAGATAAAGATGCGTGCTGACAGAATTGGTAAATTCAACGAAGAAATGTTGTTATTATGTGAGACTAATCTAGCTAATATAGAAGCTGCAATTAAATCAAAAGAACCACAGATTGTTGTGATAGATTCAATTCAAACAATATATAATGAAGAGGTTACTTCTGCACCGGGCAGTGTTTCTCAGGTGAGAGAATCTACCAATGTTCTTATGCAGATTGCAAAAGGAATGTCGGTATCTGTATTTGTTGTAGGTCATGTGACAAAAGAGGGTGTTGTTGCAGGACCTAGAGTTCTTGAACATATGGTGGACACAGTGCTTTATTTTGAAGGAGACAGACATGCATCATATAGGATACTTCGCGGAGTTAAGAACAGATTTGGCTCTACTAATGAGATAGGTGTGTTCGAAATGAAGTCTGAAGGGCTTGCAGAAGTTGCTAATCCATCAGAAATAATGCTTAATGGCAGACCAAAAGAAGCGTCAGGTTCTGTGGTTTCATGTACGGTAGAGGGAACAAG
>CAZESO010000377.1:0-1744 GCA_964515325.1 uncultured Roseburia sp.
TTTTAATAATTGATTCAGTTCAACATTCAACGGATAATCCATCTTTGTATCAGATAGTAATGATGCACCATTATCAAATATAGGACAATAATCATACTCTCCTTTTTCATTTAAATTAGATTTTTTGAGCATATGTGAAACCATATATTCGCTCAATCCTTCATATCCTGTATAATCAGCCTTGTACCACTTGCCGTCTTTTCCCCATTTCAGCTGATTTCCTTTTGAAGATTTACGCTCATTTGCCACCATATTATTATCAAATAATTCGACCATAGTACTCCTCCCTACTCAAGCTTAATCCAAAAATCATCCTCTGCCATTCTTCCCTCAGTCTTTTCAATAATCATTATAGGTTCATAGAATGGCAAATTGAGCGCTGCTAACATTATCTTCATCTTATCTCTGGTTCTTGGAAAACATCTTGATTCAATAAATTCTTCATAATCCTTATAATCAGGCTGTTCATTTTTCCCAAAAGGTCTTTTAAAAATATCTCTTGTATAATTGTATAACTTAATCTTTTGCATACGCTCATCTACATCAATAATTGCGCAGACTTCATTATTAAACATATACCACAGACGCAAATTCCCACTTTTCTTAGGAACTTCCAACCTATCTTTAATTTCTATATCCTCACTTAACAATTTTACCAATGTAACTATAGGACCAGTTATCTTTTCACTTCGCTCCCATCTTTCAACTGTTGGTTTCGATGCAGAAACTAATTCAGCAAATTTATCCTGTGTCAGACCCAAACGACCTCGCAAAATCTTAATATCGTTTCCAGTTATATATTCAGCCAATGCAAATCTCTTATCCTTCATTGAAGTTTCACCAACCTTTGTTCACTTATTAATTTCAGTTTACCATCAAAATAACGGTAGGTCAATGTATTTTTACCATCATTTTAACGATATTATTTTCACTAATAATCCTCATTCATAATTGGTGTTGCCATATAAATATTGGTCTCATTTAAGTTTTCATCATAGGATATGGCCACGTTGATATTGGTTTTGGATGTTCCATTTACAACATAGTCTTCAATCTTTTCACTGTACGCATATACTGTATATATTTCAGAATCCCTTCTTTGAGTTACAATATCCCCATCAAGACTTTCTATAATGTCGTCCGTTATACTATTCTTCTCACTATTACTTAAAACTCCGCTTATATTGCCCTTAAGTGTCAACGTAACATCCGCTTCCAGATTCATTTCTTTCAAAATATTTTCAACCTCTTCTCTGTACACCACTGCACTTTCAAGCGAATTCAAAATATTAATATCTACCATAAGGTACTGTCTTGTTACCAATGCATCCTTCTCATTCTTAGTAGTCACAAACTTAATCTCTGTTATTGCATACTTCGAATCCTTGATTAAACTATGTGTATCCACTCCATCCTCAATGTAGTTTTCATACTGACAATCTTCCAACCCCAACTTCTCAGCAACAGATATAAGCATATCCTTCTTGGCATCATCACTATAATAATTATTTCCACAATAAGCAACCGCCTCTATATGACTGTCCGTGCTTAAAAATCTGTCATTCGAAAATGCTGTAACTATATCCGCTTCCTCATCATTTACATTATTAATAAAGCTGGCAAATGCCAAAGCCCACAATACTATTAAAATAACTATATATCCCCTTTTCACAATAAAGCCTCCAAATTAATTAAAATATGTTTGTTTAACATTATTAACCAATTTGGAGGGTTTTATACATTT
>CAZESO010000378.1:0-1732 GCA_964515325.1 uncultured Roseburia sp.
GCTTATGTTAAGGCTGTTAACACAGAAGAAGAAGCAACCGGCTTTATTGATGAGATTAAGAAGAAAAATTGGGATGCAAGACATAACTGCTCGGCATTTGTTATAGGTAAGAATAATGAGCTGACAAGATGCAGTGATGACGGCGAACCATCAGGCACAGCCGGTAAACCAATGCTTGAAGTATTGCTTGGACAAGGTTTGCATAATGTGGCAGTGGTTGTGACAAGATATTTTGGAGGAGTCTTACTTGGAACAGGCGGACTTGTGCGAGCATATCAGGCAGCGGTCAAAGAAGGCATCTTAGCAAGCAAAGTGCTGGAGAAATATGAAGGCGCAAAGTACAGTGTCGAAACAGACTATAACGGCATAGGTAAGATACAATACATATTAGCAAAAGAGAATATTAACACAGTGAATGTAGATTATTCTGATAAAGTAAATGTGGAATTTGTTGTAAAGATTAGTGAAGAAGAAAAAATTGTAAAAGAAATCACTGAGGGAACAGCCGGTAAAGCCATAATCGAGCGAGTGGAAGAACTTGTATTTGGAATAGTTGATGGAGAAGTAGTGATGTAGTGAAAACAAAAGGCTGGGAATATTAATTTGTTGAGGTTTGTCACAACGTGAATTAAGATTAGCTTGTATATATTGCTCGTATTGCGACTATAGACGAACAATTAAAGGATGGTGTACGCTAAAAGCGAACACCATCCTTTTAAATTGTACGGATATCGGAGTGAGAGAGTAATATATACAAGCTAATCGTCAGCCAAGTTGTAACACAGCCACAACAAACTAATTATTTCTAGCCGCTCTCTTTCTCATAGTAGGATCAAGAATTTTCTTTCTAATTCTAAGATTTGTAGGTGTAATCTCAAGTAATTCATCTGTATCAATGAACTCAAGACACTGCTCTAAGCTAAGCACTCTAGGAGGTGTAAGCTTCAATGCATCATCTGAACCGGAAGCACGTGTATTTGTAAGCTGTTTCTTCTTACATACATTTACTTCAATGTCATCGGTCTTACCATTCTGACCAACAACCATTCCGGCATAAACCTTTTCACCTGCACCGATGAATAAAGTACCTCTTTCCTGAGCGTTAAACAAACCATAAGTAATAGCTTCGCCGGCTTCAAAAGCGATGAGAGAACCCTGCTTTCTATACTGGATATCGCCCTTATATGGACCATAGCCATCAAAAATTGTATTGATAATACCATTACCCTTGGTATCTGTCATAAATTCGCCTCTATAACCGATAAGACCTCTTGAAGGAATAGAGAACTCAAGTCTTGTGTATCCACCATTTGAAGTAGACATTGTGCGAAGCTCGCCTTTTCTTGAACTAAGCTTTTCAATAACATTACCTGAGAATTCATCAGGAACATCAATGTAAGCAAGTTCCATAGGCTCTAATAATTTACCGTTTTCATCGTTTTTATATAAAACTTCTGCTTTACTTACTGCAAATTCATAACCTTCACGACGCATATTTTCTATTAATACTGATAAATGAAGTTCGCCACGACCGGAAACCTTGTAGCTTTCAGTAGTATCTGTTTCCTCAACACGAAGGCTTACGTCTGTGTTCAATTCTCTGAAAAGTCTGTCACGAAGATGTCTTGATGTAACAAATTTACCTTCCTGACCTGCAAGAGGGCTATCATTTACCAAGAACTGCATAGCAATAGTTGGCTCTGAAATCTTCTGGAAAGGAATTGCCACAGGG
>CAZESO010000379.1:0-1700 GCA_964515325.1 uncultured Roseburia sp.
GGAGGAATTACAAATCAGTGTTGATACTATTTTGGCAGAAAATGTTGAAGTAAGTGAAGAAGGCATTTACAAATTGCAGGGTAGTGCGGCATGCATTGATAATAGTACAGGTTATGTTGTTGCCATAGTTGGCGGAAGAGAGCAGGAATATGATGGTTACACATTGAATAGAGCATACCAAAGTCACAGACAGCCGGGAAGTGCTATTAAACCTATACTTGTATATACACCATGCCTTGAAAGGGGATATACTCCTGACAGCAGAGTGATGGATGAAGAGGTCCAGGATGGACCGGATAATTATTACAAGTATTATATGGGAGAATTGTCATTAAGAAGAGCTGTGGAAATATCTGTTAATACGATACCATGGAATATCTTAAATAAGATTGGAATAGAAAATGGTTTGTCATATTTAAAGAGAATGGAATTTTCAAAAATAGATATAAGGGATTATGTTCCGGCTGTATCTATTGGTGGTATGACTTATGGAATTTCAGCAGTTGAAATGGCATCGGCTTATGCAACCATAGAAAATGATGGAGAATTTAGAAGTCCGACATGTATTAGAAGGATAATTTCATATGATGATAAAACCCTTCTTGATAATGGCTCAAATAAAGAAAACACAAAGAAAGTGTATGATATGAATGCGTCTCGAATGATGACTGATATTCTTAAAGGGGTAATGACAAATGGTACAGGTGTATCTTATGCACTAACAAATGCTATAAGTGCAGGAAAAACAGGAACGACAAACAATAACTATGATGTGTGGATGGTTGGTTTTACATCGTATTATACAACTGCTGTGTGGTGTGGATATGATTTGCCGCAGGATATGAGTGCAATGGGGTATACGAAGTTTGCAGGATATATTTGGAATGATTTTATGGAGAAAATACATGAAGGCTTGGAAATTAAGGAGTTTGTTCCATATATAGAGGTGAAGCCTTTAGAAGGAGAGACAGTAGAAGGTGAAAGCGAAACCATAGAGGGTGAGACAGTAGAAGATGAAAGTGAAATAATAGAAGGCGAGACAATAGAAACGGAAAACTTGGAAACAATAGTGCCCGGAACCTATGAGGAGGAATCAACTTCCTATAACAATTGGGATGATGAGGCTGAGAGTATGGGAAGTTATGAGGAATAGAGGTGGTATCACCTCTATTTTTTATTAAATTTATATGAAATTTTTCGTGGGTTTTTAATTTTATTATTGTAATATATAATGTAGACATAATTGTTTGGAGTTGGACATTTTACGAAATACACCCTATGAACAGTTAAGTACCAATAAATCTAACGGAGGAAAAAGCAGTGCAAGATTCGGAATTAATCAGATTGCTGCGTGAGAAGAAGCCAGAAGGCATAGACGCACTTTTGAAAAATTACGAACCTCTTATGAAATACATTATTGAGCCAATTTTATCTGACTACAGAGAGCGAGAGGAATGTCTGTCGGATGTTACATATCGTATTTGGGATAAGATTGGAACCTATGATGAGAGTAAGGGCAATTTTAATACATGGCTTTCGGCGATAACTCGAAATGCAGCCTATAATAGGGCGAAGGCAAATAAGCTGAAGGGTGATTTGCAAGAAATACCTGAGGAAACTGCGTCCAATGACAGAAGTCCTGAGGAAGAGATTTTGCGAAAAGAAAAGCTTGAGAGATTACATAATGCGTTGAATGGTCT
>CAZESO010000380.1:0-1673 GCA_964515325.1 uncultured Roseburia sp.
GTCCTGTGCTCTTCTGAAGCTTATCAAGACGATATACAAGTGTATTTCTATGAATATATAACTGTCTTGATGTCTCTGATACATTCAAGCTATTCTCAAAGAACTTATTGATTGTCGAAAGTGTTTCTTCGTCCATCTCATCAGGTGATTTACCATCAAAGATTTCCTTAATAAACATCTTACAAAGAGGCAAAGGCAACTGATAAATAATTCTACCAATTCCAAGATTGTTGTATGCAACAATGTTCTTCTCACTATAGAATATCTTACCTACCTCTAACGCCATACTTGCTTCCTTATATGACTTGGATACTTCTTTGATATCATTTACAAATGTACCTATCGCAATATGTGCCTTAGTCATTGCTTCTGTATTAAGCATGTCCAATACAGTTCTTGCAATTTTCATAACATCATCATATGTGTCATTTGGTCTGACTTCTTTAACAATGATAATGTTCTTCTCATCAACCGCTGTAATGAAATCTCTTGTCTTACCTGCAAACAATGTTCTAACAGTCTCTAACGCACCATTGTCTTTCTCATTCTTTGTCTCAACTATCATAACAACTCTCTTTGTATCAGTGTCGATATGAAGTTTCTTTGAACGATTATATATATCAACAAGTAATAAATTATCAAGCAATAAATTCTTAATAAAATTATCCTTGTCAAATCTCTCTTTATATGCAACTAATAAATTCTGCAACTGAAATGCTGCCATCTTACCAATCATATATACGTCATTACCAGTACCTTTGGCAAGAAGAACGTATTCAAGCTGCTTATCATCATTAACCTTGAAGAACTGACAACCTTCTATCTCCTGATTATCCGCAGGAGAATCTGCAAAATCAGCTACTATATCCTGATATTCATTTGTCTTGGCAAATGTCGATGCAAGCGCCTTACCTTCTGTGTCAAATACACAAAGGTCAATTCTTGCAATTCCTCTTAATCCTTCTATAACATTCTGGAGTATTTGATTTGAAATCATCTATTTACCTTACCTTTCAAAAAGTTTCGCTAAAACCTAATACGCTATTATGATTTTAACACAAAAAAAAGCTAATATCAATAAAGTTTTCCAATTTTAGGATAAAGAAACCACAAGAAAAATCCTGCGGTTTGTACTACTTTTCTTCAACTTGTTCTTTCACATTATCAAGTATGTATTCAAAATCAATTATTATATGTATAGGATATAAAACTTTTATAAAGTCTATGGATTTAAAAGCATTGTAAAAATAATTAATATGCTGTAATAAATCTTTGCCTACTTTTTTCTCCAGCAGTATATTAAATCCATAGAGGGAAAATGCCGACTCAAGTCGTAGCGCACTATTCGCAACTAACGTTGCTCATACGCGACTTTCGTCGCATAAAAAAGTAAAAACATAAAAGACCGGCCGAATGCAAGCACTCGCCGGTCCTTATATTTTCACTTTTTTGCGTGTCTCATTGTTTCACGTTAATTTGTGATAACTTTTTCTGTTTCCTTATCGAATACATGAAGTTTGTTTAAATCAAGTGCAAACTTAATTGTATCACCAACTCTAGCTGTTGTACGAGGATTTACTCTTGCTGTGCATGAGAACTGTCCTAAATCGAAGTATAAGTAAACTTCTGCACCGAGTAATTCGTATAATCTGATTGTTGTTTCGATTACAGCT
>CAZESO010000381.1:0-1657 GCA_964515325.1 uncultured Roseburia sp.
CAAAATATCCATTTGTAACCCAACCTTCAAAATTAAAGCCAAAGGTTGCCTCAGTTAATGTATTTAATTCATGACGCAAAGCATCGTCATTCATATAATTCTTTATTAATTTCATTGCATAAACCTCCTTGTATTTTTATGAATCCATTTTACCCCCGACATATTATTTATTACAAGCTCATATTAATTTATAAAAAAAATTGAGCCTGCACATAACAGCATCTACCATTAATGCAAGCTCAACTCCTTATACAGCTTTCTTCATTTTGCGAACGATTCTCCAAATACTTTTATCAGATAAAAAATACTTCTCTGAAAGCTCGTAAACATTTTTTCCCTCAAGATACTCACGATATATATTTTCATCTCTGTTACTAAGCTTTTCCCTTGTATTATTTGCATATCCCCAAGTAGTTCTATTTCCTTCGCGCCTTGGAATATAAATATTTGTTCCATCCACATATTGCTGTATCAATTCTATTAATTCAACAGGCAGAATTTCCTCTGCTCTTTTATAGCCCATTTTTGCCCTCCTAAAATATTTTTTATTAGGATTAGCATTGGCTATAACAATTAGTATCCATTGCAATAGCCAGTGCTATGCAAAAATAACATATCTTTTCATATAAAAAGTCCTCCCTAATTTACTTTTTCTTTTGAATAAAATTATACTCTTCAACTTTTATTTTGTCAATTTGTTACATTTTCACAAGATACAACATTACCAACTGGGGCATTTCCACAATTCCTCCATTGTTCTCTATATATCTGCGAATCTCATTCAGATAATCAATTCTTACATTGTCTTCCAAAACCTGTGTGCTGGAATATGTATTAATCAGAGCTACATATCTGTCTGCATCATAGGTATCTGTCCATCTGAACTCATAACACTCCGGCTCTCTAAAATATCCACCTGACTGTATCTGGCATATTCGTTTTTCTTTTACTTTATGAATCCCTTCATCATCAAATCCAAAAGTTTCCTCTGGAAGATATTTTTTCTTAATATCATTCAAGCCTTTAAATATTCCAAAATCATAATATGTCACTGAAGACATCTGCCAAAACACAGCCATTGTTCCACCATTTTTCAGCATTCTATATGCCTTAGGATAACCAACTTCACTATCTATCCAATGAAAAGCTGTTGCAGAATAAATCAAATCATATTGTTTTTCTTCATCACAATCTTCAAAATAAGAGCAAATAACATTTACTTTATCATTGTTTTTATACTTTTTACGAAGAAACCCTGCCTGTTCCTCACTGACTTCCAACAAATCAATGCTATAATTTCCATTTTGTAAAAACAAATCTGTCGCCTGTCCTGTTCCTGCTCCAACTTCAAGAATATCAGCCTTATCATCAATTCTTGAAAAAGTATGTAACTGCTCATATAATTCTTGTGGATACTTCGGACGGGCATATTCATAATCATTAATCACATTTGAAAATGTATTTTTCAGCAAATCATTCCTTGTACTCATAATACGCCTCACTTCCTGTCTATCCAGATATAGTATTTACCTGCCTCGCTCTTTTCTATAATCCCACCATTTGCTAACGCAACTGCAAGTGATGCTTTATTTTCTTCCCTTATGGTGAGAAGTACCCGCTCCACTCCCAACAATTCACTTTCCGCAATCAGCAGTTT
>CAZESO010000382.1:0-1645 GCA_964515325.1 uncultured Roseburia sp.
CAACCTGATTATTCTTAACAAGTTTTCTAAATGTTCCTTCGCCACCTTCATTTAATGTATAAAAATAGCACATCTTATCATTTGGATTTATACCATAATATTTCTTTCGTTGTATCCATAATGGTAGCATTGACATGTTATAATCACTATGTTTCCAATATATTTCCATATACTTTCCTGTCGAACCTGAGGTTCTACATTTCATAAGCTTGTCCGAGTAATACAACATTATCGAATCTGCCGCTATGGCTCCTGCTTCATTTTCTATAACATGATTTTTATCAACAATTGGAATGTTGTCAAATTCACATTCTTCACAATCATTCAAAAGTTTTATATACATTGGTACATTTTTGTAAGCCGCTTTTATTAAATTTTCATTGTACATCATCATTCATAAGCTCCAATATACTTTCCACAAGACTATCATAGTTATCAAAGCTGTCAAGCATAGCATCTGCTTCAATGGATATCCCAAGTTTCTCTTCAAGTTCGGCTATCAGTTGCATAAGACTTACTGAATCGTACCCTAAATCCTCTACCAGATTTTTACCTTTTAAATCCTCGGTTTTCTCATTAGAAAATTCCATAACTAATTCGTTTATGACTTTAATTGTTTGTTCTTTATTCATAACTCCTCCTCTTTTTATTTAATCATTAAAGCTTTAATATTGTACCACAATTAAATCCACTTATCCCCTGCTTTTTTTCACCTTTTCTCCTAATGTCCACTTTTTGTCGATTCTTGTCCGATTTTTGTCATTTTAGTCACATATTCAGTACCAAAAGGCAAATTTATACTTATAATATTAATATATATATCTTCATAAATCAAACGTAATTTCATAAATTAAAAAATTTCATAAATTAAAAAATTCTTCACATAATCCCGTTTTTTCCCTTAAATTCGTTCAAACCCTTTATTCATCAGCAAAACACAATATCTTGTGTTTTGTTAAAAAATGTTTTCTATATTTTGTACATTTATTCTAGACAGAATGAAACATAAGTGCTATAATTTACACTGTCCGAAATAAGGACTTTTTGTGAACTTATTAAATTAGTTACATATAAACAAGTTTACATTCATTAAAAAAGGAGAAGATAACAATGAAAGTAATCAAAAGAGACGGTCGTCAGGTTGAATACGATCGCAATAAGATTGCAGTAGCCATTGAAAAGGCTAACGCCGGCGTTGAATCCGACGAGAGAATTACCGAGGAGAAAATCTATAATATCATTGCATCCATTGAAGCAAGGGGTGCTTCTACTATGCAGGTTGAAGACATTCAGGATATTATTGAACAGAAGCTCATGGCTGAGCGTAAATTCGCTCTTGCAAAAAGTTATATCAAGTACAGATATACTCGTGAACTTGTAAGAAAGGCTAATACTACTGATGATTCTATTATGAGCCTTATTAAGAACAGTAATAAGGATGTAATGGAAGAAAATTCCAACAAGAACGCAATTGTTGCCTCTACACAAAGAGACTTAATTGCCGGCGAGGTATCAAAGGATTTAACCAGAAGAATCTTACTTCCGGAAAAGATTTCCAAAGCACATGAACAGGGTGTTATTCACTTCCATGATGCAGATTACTTTTTACAGAGCATTTTCAACTGCTGTCTTATTGACATTGGTG
>CAZESO010000383.1:0-1635 GCA_964515325.1 uncultured Roseburia sp.
ATTACATCATCAATCATTATGCAGCTTTTAACAATAGCTATTCCAAAGCTTGAAGAGCTCCAGAAAGATGGTGAAACTGGTAGAAAGAAAATAGCTGAAATTACAAGATATATAACAATTGCTTTAGCTTTAATCGAAGGTACTGCAATTGCAATCGGATTTGGTAATCAGGGTGCATTTGGCTCAGATGTATCAGGTAAGAAGTTTTTCTTGGCAGTAGTAATTACTGTAATTGCTTTAACAGCTGGTTCAGCAGTTCTTATGTGGATTGGTGAAAGAATTACAGAAAATGGTGTAGGAAATGGTATTTCCATAGTATTAGCGATTAATATTATTTCAAGAATTCCAACAGATTTATTAAGCTTATATTATAGCAAGGTTCAGATTACTGAAACTAATGGTAGATCTCCACTTGGAGCAGTTCTTGCAGCTGTGATTATTATTGCAGTTATTTTATTTGTAATCGCATTCGTTGTAGTACTTCAGGGTGCTGAGAGAAGAATTTCTGTACAGTACGCTAAGAAGATGCAGGGAAGAAAGATGGCTGGTGGACAGTCAACACATATTCCTCTTAAAGTAAATACAGCAGGTGTTATTCCTGTAATTTTTGCTTCATCACTTATGCAGTTCCCAATAATTATTTCTAATTTATTTGGAAAAACAGCTGGTGATGGTTCAACTTGGGGAAAAGTTCTTCAGGTATTAAACTCTGGTTCATGGTTTGATACAACAAGTTTAAGTACATTCAAATATACATTAGGATATTTGGTTTATGCAATTTTAGTTATTGCATTTGCTTACTTCTATACTTCAATTACATTCAACCCAATTGAAGTAGCTAACAACATGAAGAGACAGGGTGGTTTTGTACCTGGTATCAGACCTGGTAAGCCAACTGAAGAATACTTAACAAAGATACTTAATAGTATAGTATTTATAGGAGCGGCAATGCTTTTAGTAATCGCTACTATCCCATTAGTATTCTCTGGTATATTTAATGCCAGCGTATCATTTATGGGAACATCAATTATCATTGTAGTTGGTGTTGTAATAGAAACATTAAGTAAAATTGATTCAATGATGGTTGTTAGAAATTACAAAGGATTTTTGAACGACTAATGTGACTTATGATAGAGTCTTGATGGTAACCCGCGGTAAGAAAATCTTGTCGCGGGTTCATTAAGATTTCGGAATGAGAGGTTTTTATGAAGATTATTATGTTAGGAGCACCTGGAGCTGGTAAAGGAACACAGGCTAAGATGATAGCTGATAAATATCAGATACCACATATTTCAACAGGTGATATATTTAGAGCAAATATAAAGAATGGTACAGAATTAGGACAGAAGGCTAAAACATATATGGATCAGGGTCTTTTAGTACCAGATGAATTAGTAGTAGATTTAGTAGTAGACAGAGTAAAACAGGACGATTGTGAAAAGGGTTACGTACTTGATGGTTTCCCAAGAACAATCCCACAGGCGGAAAGCTTAGATGCTGCATTGGCAAAATTAAATGAAACAATTGATTATGCTATTAATGTAGAAGTTCCTGATGAAAATATTGTTAGAAGAATGTCAGGTAGAAGAGCTTGTGTTGCATGTGGCGCAACATATCATATCGTTCACATCCCAA
>CAZESO010000384.1:0-1606 GCA_964515325.1 uncultured Roseburia sp.
TACATTCATTTAATCAGGCCCAACACTAAAATATGCCCCGCTCTTACTTAATTTCAGCAAATTGTACCCTTACCAAAAACATTTCTTCCTTCAACTCAGCCTCAATACTTCCCCCTATCTTCTCAATCAGACCTTTTGCAATAGACAGTCCTAATCCTGTTGATGAATGTGTTCTGGCTGAATCCGCCTTATAAAATCTTGTGAACACCTGACTTATATCTATTTCGCTTACATTTTTTACATCATTTGCACATTCAAATATAACTTTATTATCTGCTTTAAACAGCTTTAACCTAATATTTGAATCGCCATGCTCCATAGCATTTTTTATAATATTTTGTAATATTCGTCTTACAGCTTCCTTGTTCCCATTAACAAATAAATCTTCTTCCGAAAAATCTATTTCAGCTTCAATATTTCTTATTTTAAAATCATCATAAAATGATAATGTAGTGTCATATACAATTTTTCCAAAATCTACTTTTTCAATATCGAATTCATACTTATTATTCTGTAGCTTGGTATAAGTAAACAATTCTTCCAACATATCATTAAGACTGACAATTCTCTCCTGAATAATAGTAATATATCGCTCTTTATCCTCTGGCGAATCACTTTGGAGTAACAATTGGAAATATCCATCCAAAGAAGTAAGTGGTGTTCTTATATCATGAGAAATATTTGTAATCGTGTCTTTAAATGCCTCTTCTTTTTCTTTAGCAGCTCTATCAATATTCTTTTTCTGTTCAATCAGCTTATTTATCTGTTCATTTAAAGAATTAATATCAGAAGATGGGCCATCTTCAGCCAATTTCATATTAGTATCCTTTTCATTTATAAACGCCAATTGGCGACAGATTTTCTTTATCTGTCGCCTGTATGATAACAGCCCTATGAATAACATTATTATAACAATTACTAATACTACAATGCATATTTCCATAAACATCCTCCATCGCAAAGTATAGCGGAAAAACTATTTCACATCTCTTTTCTGTATAACAAATGACGCAATCACAGCTGATATAACAATATATATAACACCCAATATCATACTTTTTATCATTGCTTCATTTTCCATAGCACCGGTAAATGAATATATATTTGTTTCAATTGCATATTTACTCATATTGAAATCCTTTATATTCATTGCATTCTGTGCCAATTTATTTATTGCAAAATAAACTAATGTTGCCACTCTACATCCAATCAATATACCTAATGTCATACTAAGCTCCGAACTATTAAATACTATACATAATGCCAATATTAAAGTAGCAAAGGCTAAGTGCAACAGATATTGTCCACCTGCAACTTTTACCAAGTTCAGAAGTGAACCTAATACAAATTGTTCACCAAAGCAAATCTTACAGGTAATAAACATTACTATTCCAAGTGTCACAAACATTATTAAATTTTGCGCAGCAATTCCTATCATTTTTGACACAATAAGCATCCACTTATTTTGTACCTGACCTACAATATTTTTTATAAATCCTTTTTTAGAATCAGCATGGACATATATGGATACAAATATGGCGCTGATAATCAAAAATATTCCACTTGCATTCTGTACTTCCATAAAATCGGCAAATTCAATATTTTC
>CAZESO010000385.1:0-1602 GCA_964515325.1 uncultured Roseburia sp.
ATGTTAAAATTAATGCGGACTATAGAAGCTAAAAAGTTGGAAAACATAAGTGTAAGAAAGGATGTTACATGAAATGAATAATCTTGATATGGAAAAGTGGAGTCAGAAGGCTAATGTATTAATTGAGGCTTTGCCTTATATACAGAGATATAACAGAAAGTACATAGTTGTAAAATACGGCGGAAGCGCAATGGTTGACGAAGAATTAAAGAGAAATGTTATAAAAGATGTAACACTTCTTAAACTTGTAGGTTTTAAGCCTATTATCGTTCATGGTGGTGGTAAAGAAATCAGTAAATGGGTTGAAAAGACAGGTCATGAGGCTAAATTTATTAATGGTCTTCGTGTAACAGATGCGGATACTATGGAAATTGCAGAAATGGTTCTTGGTAAAGTTGGCAAACAGCTTGTAACCATGGTTGAAGAGCTTGGTGTAAAGGCTATCAGTATCAGTGGTAAGGATGGCGAGCTTTTAAAGTGTGTTAAAAAGTATTCAAATGGCGAAGATATTGGATTTGTTGGAGAAATTGTAAAGGTTAATGAAAAGATAATCGTTGATTTAATTGAAAAGGATTATCTTCCAATCATCAGCCCTATTGGTATAGGTGAGGATTATGAAACTTATAATATCAATGCTGACGATGCAGCATGTGCCATTGCAAAGGCAATGAAGGCTGAGAAAATTGCATTCTTAACAGATATTGAAGGCGTATATAAGGATTATAATGATAAGGATTCATTGATTTCTGAAATAAAGGTTGATGAAGCTAAAGAATTACTTGCTTCAGGATTTATTGGCGGAGGAATGTTACCAAAGCTTAACAACTGCATTGATGCCATTGAAAATGGTGTTTCAAGAGTACATATTTTAGACGGAAGACTTCTTCATTCATTGCTTCTTGAAATCTTTACACATAAGGGTGTTGGTACAGCAATTCTTAGCAATGATGAAAACAAGTTTTATAATGGTGAAGAATAATTGAGTATAGTTGTGAAAGGTAGGTAAAAATATGCTTTCAAAGGAAAAATATATTGAACAGGCAGAGCTTGACCTGTTACATGCATATAATAGATTTAAAGTAGTTCTTGATAAAGGTGATGGAGTTTACCTTTACGACACAGATGGTAAGAAATATATTGATTTTGCTGCGGGAATAGCAGTATTTGCACTTGGTTATAATCATAAGGAATATAATGATGCATTAAAGTTTCAGATTGATAAGCTTATTCATACATCAAATCTTTTCTATAATGTTCCGGCCATAGATGCAGCAGGAAAGCTTAAAAAAGCTACAGGACTTGATAGAGTTTTCTTTACAAACAGTGGTACAGAGGCTATAGAAGGTGCCATTAAGCTTGCTAGAAAGTATGCTTACAACAAGGATGGTCAGACAGACCACGAGATTATTGCAATGAATCATTCCTTCCACGGCAGAAGCTTAGGTGCGTTATCAGTTACAGGTAATCCACATTATCAGGAGGCATTTAAACCTCTTATCGGTGGTGTGAAATTTGCAGAATTTAATGATTTAGACAGTGTTAAGGCGCTTGTAAATGATAAGACTTGTGCAATTCTTTTAGAAACAGTTCAGGGTGAAGGTG
>CAZESO010000386.1:0-1564 GCA_964515325.1 uncultured Roseburia sp.
CTCCGATTTTAACCTGCTTAATATCCACCAAAATCTCTTTTTCATCAGCAATCATCCACACTTTGCTGACATTTAGTGACATACTTCTGGCAAGGTCATCAACAGATTTCTTATGAGTCCACTCTTCCAATAATTCGCCTACACCCAGTAAAAACATAACCGAGCTTGCAGTCTTCATATCTCGTCTAAAAACAGATACACCAATAGCCACTCCATCCAAAAGAGCCACTTCTACCTTTCCACCTGCAATAGAACGAATACCTTTCCACATATATTTAGCTGCTTTCATCATAATTACTGCATATCTTATAGGATAAGGTATAATCCATTTTCTGCTCATACGCATTATAACTTTACTGACCAGCTTATCCGTATATTCTCTGTTCATTTTTCTACCAGAAAGCTCCAATACAGAATCCGGCACTGAAATGTTCTCATAATTAAAGCTTTGAAGCAGGCTTATAATCTGCTCCCTGTCTCCCTGATAACATATCACAGCATCCTGAGTTCTTTCATAGACTTTTGCTTCCTTAATTGTCGAACTGTCTTCTAAATAGTATTGTAATATATCTGCCTGCTCATCAGTCATATACTTCTGTATAACATGGACCCTCATTCGTCCTTTTATCTCATGTACAATTCTAAATCTCATATTCCTGCAGCCCTTCCTACTATATAACAAAAGCACCTGCAATAAACTACAAGTGCTCTCTACATCATTTATTCAGCATCCTTCACATCTTTGGCACTCTCATCACAGAATTCCACATCTTCTTCTACGCGATTATCATTAATCTGTTGTGCTTCTGCGTAAATATCCTCCGCATTTTCCTGAATGTTTGTAACAGTTTTCATTACACATTCCTTCGCTCTAAGTACCGCTGCCGTACAATGTGTATATACTTTTTTTGCATCCTTGCTTGATAAAATTTTAAGTCCGGCTGTTCCAAACAACACACCTGCCGCAAAAATACCAGTCTTCTTTACATTAATGTTCTTTAATATATTCATTGTATCCAGACCTCCTTTTTATTTCATTATACTCCTACCATTCCTCTATTTCCATTTATTTTCCTTTATTGAGAAATTTTCTCAATAAGAACTCTTATTCTCCCACTCTTCAGATATCTTATACATATTTTTTCTACTAATAGCACCTATCTGCTCTAATAAATTTACCATTCGATATACAGTTGCTAAACCAATCCCTTCATCTAATGACAATGCCTTATAATAAATTTCCTTACAGCTTGCACATTCTTCTTTAAGAATTATATCTATAATTATTTCTCTCTGGCTTGTAATTCTACACCCTTGTTCTCTCAGTTTTTCAATGATTATCTCTTTATTCATTACCATTCTCCAACTACATCTTTTTATCATCGGTTAGTTTATACAAACTATAATATCACAAGACTAACTGTTTTTCAAATCATTTTTACTCTAAATTTACACTAGAAAAATATTGCATCCTTGCATTGTTTATGTTATTATCTCCTACGAACAATTTGATGTATCAACAACATCAATTCATAAGTAATCAGGTGTCAGAAGAACTAAATCT